>CAMBMC010000007.1 GCA_945868555.1 Chitinophaga pinensis
TTTGGCGGACAATTCTACACCGTTTTCCGTCCAGGTGGTTTTGATGCCAATTTGAAATGGGAACAAACAGCAAGTTACAATATCGGACTTGACTTTGGATTCTTGAAAGACCGCATCAGTGGTTCAATTGATTTGTACAGCAAAACAACAACCGACCTTTTGGCAACTGTTCCTGTTCCTGCAGGTTCAAACTTCACCAATCAGATTTTGACGAATGTGGGAAGTATGAACAACAAAGGGATCGAGGTGAGCACGAACATCGGTGTGATTGCGAAGAAAAACATGCGTTTCGACGTTATGGTCAATGGTACCTACAACAAGAACACGGTCTTGAAATTATCTCAGGTAAATGATCCAAATAGCCCAGGAATTCTTGTGGGTGGCATCTCTGGTGGAATTGGAAATACAGTACAGGTGCACCAGTTGGGGAATCCAACCTTCTCTTACTTTGTTTACGAACAACAGTACGATGTGAACGGAAAACCAATCGAGGTCGGTGCAAGCAATCCTTTAGGAGGAGTATATAACGATTTGGATGCTTATGTTGACCGCAATGGTGACGGTGTTATAAACATCGACGACCGCTACATCTTTCAAAATGCAGCACCAGATGTATTCCTCGGAATGACCTTAAACTTTAGCTACAAAAAATGGTATGCTGGTCTTTCCATGCGCAGTGAGTTGGGTGGATACATCTACAACAACATTCATTCAAACAACGCAACATACCAAGCGGTGAATGGTACCCAAGAATTCCTCAATAACATTTCACAATTGTACTACAACGAGGAGTTCCAGAAAACAACAGAACGCCAGTTGTTGAGTGACCATTATTTGGAAAAAGCGAACTTCCTACGTTTGGATTACGTCAATGTTGGGTATAACTTTGGTAAAATGGAATGGACAGGGAAAAAAGTAGGCTTGAATGCTTCACTTGTTGTTTCCAATGTTCTTGTTCTTACAAAATATAGCGGACAAGATCCAGAAGTAAATGGTGGCATCGATAACAACATTTATCCGCGTCCACGCATGTACTCGCTTAATTTGACTTTTGACTTTTAATTTACGAAACCATGAAGAATACATTTAAACATGCACTTATCCTCTTCCTTGGAATAAGTATTCTTTTCACCACAGGGTGTAAAAAACAACTGAATCAAACACCAAGATACGGGTTGAATTCTGAAGTCATTTACGGTGACCCAGGCAACTACATCAATGTATTGGCAAAATTGTACTCAGGTCTCTCTATGACCGGGTTGAAAGGTCCAGCCGGACAAGGGGATATCGCAGGGATTGATGAAGGGTTCTCGGCCTATGTGCGCGTATTGTTCAACTTGCAAGAGTTGCCAACAGACGAAGCTGTTTGTGGATGGAATGACCCAGGAATTCCTGAATTGAACAAGATGACTTGGTCTCCTGAGACCTCATTCATCAAAGGAATGTACTACCGCGTTTATTACCAAATCACTATATGCAATGAGTTTATCCGAGAATCGAGCGATGAAAAAATGTCGGAACGCGGTTTCTCAGAAGTGGATAAAGCACGCATCCGTGTGTACCGTAATGAGGCCCGTTTCTTACGTGCCTTGAGTTACTACCATGCAATGGATTTGTTTGGAAATGTTCCTTTCGTAACGGAAGCAGATAAGGTGGGAGCATTCTTGCCAGAGCGCATCTTGCGTACAGACCTATTTAACTATATCGAGGATGAACTCATCGCAATTGAAAACGAACTTCCATTTGCTTCGCCTGCCGAGTATGGTCATGCAAGCCGTTCAGCAGTTCAGTTCCTTTTGGCACGGATGTATTTGAATTCAAAAGTGTACACAGGTGCGGAACGTTATACGGACTGTGCTACCTATTGCTCTAAAATCATCAATACAGGTGGTTTCGCTTTGGACGATAAATACACAGATCTTTTCCGTGCAGACAACAACACATCGCCAGAGATTATTTTCCCTGTAATCTATGACGGAGTGAATGCTCAAACTTATGGAGGGACAACATTTATGGTATGTGCATCTATAGGAGGATCAATGGTTGCTGCCAATTACGGTGTAAATGGTAAATGGGGTGGTCTTCGCGCAACAGCACCTTTCGTCAACAAATTTGCCGATACCACTCTAGATTCTCGTTACCAGTTCTACACCACAGGACAAACCAAAGACATCACGAGCTTGTCTACCTTCACACAAGGATACGCTTTACCGAAATACCAGAACATCACATCAACTGGAGGATTGGGTCAAAACAGCGCAACATCCGCATTCGTTGACATCGACTTCCCCATGTTTCGCTTGGCAGATGTGTACTTGATGTATGCAGAATGTGCAGTTCGTGGAAGCGGAAGCACAGGGACAGCATTGACCTATGTCAACTACCTGCGTGAGCGCGCTTATGGCAATGCCACATACAACTTATCCGCCTTGGATTTGAATGACATCATTGATGAGCGTGCACGTGAGTTGCATTGGGAATGTACGCGCCGAACTGATTTGATTCGCTTCGGTTTGTTTACAGGTGGAACGTATGTGTGGCCATTTAAAGGTGGAGATGTCGCTGGTGTCAGTGTATCTGACCACTTGAACTTGTACCCTATTCCTACTGCGGACCTCGTACTGAACACAAACCTTATTCAGAATCCTGGATATTAAGACTTAGCTTAAACCAATTCATTAAAAAGGGGGAAGATTTAAACATCTTCCCCCTTTTTATTTCTTCGTTCGTTCAGTTATTTTCTACTTGAGCATCCATGATCCGCCAACGCTGATCACATTGGAAAGCGCGAGATAATCTGAATATGTTGTGCCGTTAATTCCTCCTGTTGGACAAAACTTAACTGCAGGGAAAACTTGACCATAAGCCTTTAATGCTTCTATGCCTCCGAATAAATTTGCTGGAAAAAACTTAAATGTCGTCAAACCCATTTGTAATCCTTCCATAATTTCAGAAGGCGTTACAGCTCCGGGAATAAACGGAATCGTTCCATCCTTCAAGTATTCAATCAAATCCATCGTGGCGCCGGGTGAAACAATGAAGTCCACTCCAAGATCAACCAATGGCGCCACTTGACCAATGGATATTACCGTTCCCACTCCGACATCGATCGTGGGATAAATTTTCTTTACATGTGCAATGGCTGTCAACGCATAATCCGTGCGCAATGTGATCTCTGCCACATGAATATTTTGTTCCAATAAGCGGTTCATAACAGCATCCGTTTCCTCCATTGAGTTCACCGTGACTACGGGAATCATGCTATGTTTTGCCAAGACCTGGTCTATTCCGTGTTGCATATTTTCTACTTAAATAATAAAACTCGCCCCTTGTTCACTGTCACTGACCGTGCGTCGTGCTTGCGCAAACAACTCACGACCGAGACCATGCGTTGCCGCTTTCTTCGTCCGCACAGAGCGCCCTTCAACACCTTCTGTCAAACATTCCAAGGTTCCTTCTACCGCATCCAGACGAAGTAAGTCACCCGTTTGAATTTTACAAATGAATCCACCGTCGCTTGCTTCGGGAACCATGTGAATGGCAGCAGGCACTTTACCTGAGGCACCAGACATGCGGCCGTCTGTCAATAACGCGACTTTATATCCCCGTTTCTGAAGGATTGTCAATGATGGAGTCAACTGATGCAACTCTGGCATTCCATTTTGTTTTGGTCCTTGAAAAGCCAGTACGGCAATGAGGTCTTTGTTCAATTCCCCATTTTTGAAGGCAGTGATAAAATCTTCTTGTTCATCGAATACGACAGCTGGTGCTTCAACGATTAAATGTTCGTTGTCCACGGCAGAAGTTTTGATGACACAACGACCAATGTTTCCTTTCAACACTTTGATTCCACCTTCCGGTTTGAAAGGGTCAGATACAGGCCGTACAATGGATGTATTCAATGATTCCTTTGCCCCTTCTCTCCAAACTAACTTTCCGCTCTCAATGCTTGGTTCTTTGGTGAAATTCAACAAGCCATGACCAAGAATGGTATTGACATCGTTGTGCAACAAGCCATGATCAAGCAATGAGCGCATCACAAATCCAACACCACCAGCGGCATGGAAATGATTGACATCTGCAGCACCATTTGGATATACACGTGCCAACAAAGGAATTACAGAAGATAAATCCGAGAAGTCATCCCAATTGATGATGATTCCAGCAGCACGTGCAATCGCAATGATGTGAATGGTATGGTTGGTAGAACCTCCAGTAGCCAAGAGTCCAATGATCGCGTTCACGATCGTCTTTTCTGTGACCATACCAGCCATCGTTGCACTAAATTCTTTTCTATGACTCAATGCCAAGGCTGACTTCACCGCCTCTTCTGTCAGTAGGTCACGCAAAGGTGTTCCCGGATTTACGAAGCTTGACCCTGGTAACTGCAAGCCCATGATTTCCATGAGCATCTGGTTGCTGTTGGCTGTTCCATAGAAGGTACACGTTCCAGGTGAATGGTAGGAATCTGATTCGCCTTTCAATAATTCGGCGCGGCCAATTTTTCCTTCGGCATAGGCCTGACGAATCTGCGATTTTTCATCGTTACTGATTCCTGTTGGCATTGGTCCGGCTGGAACAAAAACCGTTGGAAGGTATCCAAAACGCAAAGAGCCAATCATCAGCCCAGGAACAATTTTGTCGCAAATTCCCAAGTTGAGTACCACATCAAACATGCGATGAGAAAGGCCGATCACACTCGACATCGCAATGACATCGCGGCTAAATAAAGACAACTCCATGCCCACTTGACCTTGTGTCACTCCATCGCACATCGCTGGAACAGCCCCTGCAACCTGTGCAACGGCATTGTGCGCTTGTGCGTATTCACGTATTTTCTCTGGGTACTGTTCGTAGGGTTTGTGTGCCGACAACATGTCGTTGTAGGCGGTTACAATTCCGATGTTTGGCACGACATCCTCAGACAATTTCGCCTTGTCATCGTGACCACAACCCGCGTAGGCATGTGCGAGGTTTCCGCATTGCAACCCTGATCGAGAGGGAACCGTACGAAACTGCTCGTGCATGGCATCGAGGTACTCTTGCCGCGTTTCCTTGCTGCGTTCAACGATTCGTCGTGTGACATCTAGAATTACTTTATTCATATCAAGGAGCGTAAAATACGTTTAACTGACCGAATTCGCGCTGCAGATATCCCACAGGCAAACCCGTTTCTTTATTTTCATTGAAAATAGTTTCTTTTTCTGTTCCGGTTATCATCAATACCACTTCTTTGGCTTGTTTCAGCATACCTTTGCTGCATGTGATTCGCTCCGTCGGGAAATCTGGTGCCCTTGTGCAAAGGATTTTGACCGATTCAGCGCGTAAATCAATTTCTGATGCGGCATCATTTGGAAAGAGCGATGCAAAATGCCCATCTTTTCCCATGCCCAACAAGATGAAATCAGTGCGGTCCATGAAAAGTTGGTATTCTACAGAAACCACCGATAAATTGTGCTCGGCATCCTGATCATCATGCACCATTCCGATAAAATGCATTTCACCACAGACAACTTCACCCAATGCCTCTCTCAAGGCCCGTTCGTTATTTTTTGGATGGTTTAATGGAACATAGCGTTCATCGACCAAGCCAATCCAAACCTTGCTCCAATCGATATCTTCCTTCGCCAAACGCGCATAAACTACCAAAGGTGTTGTTCCTCCAGAAAGTAAAATATGTGCTGAGCCATGTGTTTCAATCGCTGAGCGAATAAGACCCGAGATAGATTGCGTGATTCCTTCTTCTAAGGAAGTGAGATCATTATAGGTTGTCATTGAGGTAACGGTAAGATGTTGACCACATGTGATCCTCCTTCATGATTTGTTCACCCGGACCCCAAGTTCCTGCTTCGTATAAAACATTCTTTTGTTTAGATGCTGCCCATCCATCAACGATAGATTCAATCCAGATCCATGCTGCTTCCAATTCATCTTGGCGCATGAACAATGTTTGTTCACCACGAAGTACATCGACGATCAATCGTTCATAAGCTTCAGGGAATCGTTCATTGAACGAATCCATGTAATCCAGTTTCAATGAAATCGGCTTATAGCGGTATCCACCAGGACCTGGTATCTTTGTCATTTGCACCAATTCGATGCGCTCTTCTGGTTGAAGACGTATAATCAATCTGTTACCTGGAATTTCTTCATACGAAAACACATTGTGCTTCACCGACTTGAAATTGATGACAATTTCTGAGTAGCGTTTCGGCATTCGTTTACCTGTTCTCAAATAAAACGGAGTTCCTTTCCATCTCCAGTTGTCAATGTGCGCTTGAATGGCAACAAAAGTTTCCGTATTTGACTCGTACTCTTCGATATCCTCCAAATAAGAATTCAATTGCTTTTCATCAACAATTCCTCGCGTATACTGGCCACGAACCGTCTCCGTTACTACCGACTTTTTATTGAATAAGCGCAGAGAATTAAGAACTTTTAGCTTTTCATTACGCACAATATTGGCTTCCAAGCGAGAAGGTGGCTCCATAGCGATCAAACACAACAATTGGAGCAAGTGGTTCTGCACCATATCGAGTAAAGCCCCACTATTGTCGTAATATCCCCCGCGGTTTTCAACGCCAAGACTTTCGGCTACAGTAATTTGTACATTGTCGATGTGGTCAGCGCTCCACGCATTTTCAAACAAGTGATTCGCAAAACGAAGCACCATCAGGTTTTGTACCGTTTCCTTTCCCAAGTAGTGATCGATACGGTAAATCTGGTTCTCATGAAAACAACTGCTAATCATTGAGTTGATTTCTTGTGACGATACAAGGCTATTTCCTAAGGGTTTTTCCAATACTACCTTGCTGCTTGAATTGACCAATCCTGCATGCTTCAAGCACGCGCAAATTGGACCGAATGCTTCAGATGGAGTGGATAAGTAATAGAGGTTTTGATGATTTGGTGTTTTTTCGAGCGATTTTTGTAAATCCTCGTAATTCACCAACTCATGTTCGGGTATACATTTCAGATGAATGCGCGAAATAAATACCTCAATTACCTCAGGTTTCACATCATAGTCTGTAGATTCAGCAATGAACTTTCTGACCTCATCTTTAAATGTCGCATGTTTACGAGTTGATCGAGTTACTGGAAAAATGCTAAAATCAACCGTCAATTGCTTGTCTGCATACCGATGAAAAAGCGCTGGATAAATCTTTCTAAAGGCCAAATCCCCATCCCCTCCGAAAACGATCACATTAAATGGTTTGATCGGTTTTACTTGCTTTTTCCCATTGGATGGCTTCATAGTTGTTGCGTTAGTGCGGTACAAAAATACATGCTTTATGTCAAAAATACACTAAGTATGTATGAAATTCAAATGAAGTCTCAAAGAAACCCTTTAAAACGCGAAATTATCGAAGCCTGTTTTCAATAAATCGTGGTATTTCTGTTCATTAAACTTATAGAATTGCGACGGTTTATGAGGTACCCCTTCTTGACGTTCTTCAAGACTTTCTAGGATATCCATTTTTAACATTTTGCGGCGAAAATTACGTTTATCCAGTTCAACACCTAAAATCGCTTCATACAGTCGATGAAGTTGAGACAAAGTAAATTTCTCTGGAAGCAAATTGAATCCAATGGGTTGAACATTTAACTTTTCCTTCAATTTTTTTAATGCACCCTCCAAAATTTGGCGATGGTCAAAGGCCAACTCACCAATTTCTTCAATCGGAATCCATGTCGCTGCGCGTGCAAAAGATGCTGGCTGGGGTACATAATTGTTCATGCCAACCAATGAATAATAGCCGATTGTGACAACGCGAGCATCCGGATCTTGTCGCACTGCCTTCAACCATGCACGGTCCTGTGGCTTGCTCAAACGGTCGGGATCACCAAAAGCTCCAACCTGCTCCAAATAGATGTCCTCCAAGCCAGTTAGTTCATTGAGCACACGATTTGCCGCGGTGTCTAGTGGTTCATCTTCAAAAATTAAATCTCCTGGTAGGGCCCTATAGGTATCCAAACCCACAACGGTTTCTCGTTCAATCAACAATACATTTAGCTTGTTCAGGTCAAATCCAAAGATTACGCAATCGGCAGAAATGCGTGGATTTAATTCATGGTTCATTTTATCGTGCATGCACAAATTTAATGAAGTTTTTTCTATACATTCGCAAAGTGTATTTTTGACACAAAGGTCCTTAAATATTTTTTTTGTATGATACTTATCGTTGATAGCGGTTCAACCAAGAGTGATTGGGTATTGATGAACAATGGTGAACGACACTCTTTTTCTACAATGGGCTTGAACCCATATTTTCATGACGAAGTTACAGTTTTTAATGCTGTGCATGGAAATACAGGTTTAAATGAGGCTTCTTTGAAGGTTGAGCGCGTATATTTCTATGGTGCTGGATGTTCAGCTCCTCATTTGAATGATGTCATTCGTCGTGGCTTAAAGCGACTTTTTATCAATGCCGAAATTTCTGTAGACCACGATTTAACGGCTTGTGCTTATGCAACCTATCAGGGAGAGCCGAGTATTTCTTGCATCATTGGAACGGGATCAAATTCGTGTTACTACGATGGAAAAAATGTATCTGAAGTTGTTCCTGCATTGGGCTATATTTTAGGCGATGAAGGCAGTGGATCTTACTTTGGGAGGAAACTTCTCTCCAACTACCTCTACCACCGCTTGCCCGAAGATATTTCTGATGTGTTGAAAAATGAATTGGGATTGACCAAAGACTTGATTGTTGAGCGCGTGTATATGACACCGAATGCCAATGTATATCTTGCTTCTTTTATGCCTTTCATTACCCGTTTCGCAGAACATCCTTACATTCAGGAAATGATGTATGAAGGATTTCGTCATTTCATTGACATCCATGTATGCTGTTACCCGAACTACCGTGAAGTAAAATCTCACTTTGTCGGTTCGATTGCTCAGATCTTTGAAAAACAATTGATTGCTGCATCTGCATCTCTTGATGTGCAGATCGGTTCAATCATTCGCAAACCCATTGATGGACTTGTGAGCTATCATGAAAATCACCTTAAACTGCAAAAATCATGAAATTAGGATTGCTATTCTCACTGCTTTTTTGTGTCGGAATGAGTTATGCTCAGCCCGGAGAAAAAGGACTCTTGGTAACGCCAGATTGGGCAAAAAACGCGACTATTTATGAAGTGAATGTACGTCAGTTTACCCCTGAAGGTACATTTGCCGCTTTCGAAAAACACCTGCCGCGCTTAAAAAAGATGGGAGTTGATATCTTATGGTTGATGCCCATTAATCCGATTGGTGAGAAAAACCGCAAGGGATCCTTGGGAAGTTACTATGCCGTTCGGGATTACAAAGCGGTGAACCCCGAGTTTGGAAACAAAGATGATTTCAAACATTTAGTGGATGCCGCACATGCTCTAGGAATGAAAGTGATCATTGACTGGGTAGCAAATCACTCTTCGCCAGACAATGTTTGGATTGAGGAAGGACACTTGGAGTATTACACGCTTGACTCTGCGGGGAATGTTCAACCGACCATCGGTACAGACTGGTGGGATGTTGCCGATCTGAATTACGACAACAAAGAAATGCGCAGTCGAATGATTGACGCCATGGAATACTGGGTGCGCGATTTCGATTTGGATGGTTATCGTTGTGATGTTGCAGGATGGGTTCCTTTGGATTTTTGGATTGATGTACGCATAGCATTGGATAAAATTAAACCTGTATTCATGCTTGCTGAAGCAGAAGAAATAGCCATGCATCAAGCCATGGACATGAGCTATGGCTGGGAATTCCACCACATCATGAATAAAATCGCCAAAGGCGTAATGGACATTGATGACATTCGCCTCTATTTCGAAAAAGACAAAACTTATCCAGCAAATGCGTACCGCATGATGTTCACTTCCAACCACGATGAAAATTCTTGGAATGGAACAGAAATGGAGCGCATGGGCGATGCACGTTTTGCCTTGGCTGTGATGGCTGCTACGATTGATGGTATGCCATTGATTTACAATGGACAAGAAACAAGTTTAGACCGTCGTTTGAAATTCTTCGACAAAGACTCTATCGGATGGCAAAAAATGGATTTAGTAAAATTTTATACCAAATTAAACGACCTTCACCATTCCAATCAAGCACTATGGGGTGGACAAGCAGGTGGAGAATTGCAATTATTAAGTCCAACAGGAGAAGAGCACATGCTCGTATTTGTGCGTGAAAAAGGGAAACACAAAATCCTTGTAGCCATTAATCTATCTCCAAACTTAGGTTCAGTAACTGTGAATAATGAGCAACTTTGTGGGAAATACACGAATCTTTTTAGTGGCAAAAAGCAGAAAGTTGGGAAAACAATGTCCCTCGAAATGAAGCCTTGGGAATACATCGTACTGTCAAAATAAACCTATGAAAACTGCTACTACCAAACCAAAACTTTCGTTCTGGCAGATCTGGAACATGAGCTTCGGATTCCTTGGAATCCAAATGGGATTTGCCTTGCAAAACGGAAATGCAAGTCGAATATTGACTGATTTCGGAGCTGATGTCGAAAGCTTATCGTGGTTTTGGCTCGTTGCGCCATTGACAGGATTAATCGTTCAGCCCATCATTGGCTATTGGAGTGACCGCACCTGGTCGAAGCGTTTTGGCCGGAGAAAGCCCTTTTTCCTTGCCGGAGCTATCCTTGCTTGTGCCGCCTTGGTCTTGTTGCCAAATGCAGACCATTTCACCACCTACTTCCCCGCACTACTTGTTGGCGCCGGATTCTTAATGCTGATGGATGCCTCATTCAACGTCTCTATGGAACCCTTCCGAGCCTTGGTCGCAGATAATCTGCACGACGACCAGAGCACCAAAGGATTTTCCATTCAAACGGCATTGATTGGGATTGGCGCAGTGGTAGGATCTTTCCTTCCTTGGATTTTAACAAATATTTTTGGCGTTTCTAATGATGTGCAAGGCGTAAAAGTTCAGCCAAATGTCGTTTACTCCTTTTACATTGGAGCAGTAGTATTCATGGTTGCAATCCTATGGACCATCTTCAAGACGAAAGAATACTCGCCTGAAGAACGCATCGAAATGGGCATTGTTTCAGAAGAAACAAAAAAGGAGAAATTCCGCATCCCAAAAGAAATGTGGCAGCTCGGATTGGTGCAGTTCTTCTCATGGTTTGGCTTATTCTGTCTTTGGGTATATACCACAACTGCTTTGCGCGAACACACCTATGACTTGCCCACAATGGAAGTCATTAAAGCTGGGCTCGAAGCCAATCCGACGGATGCCGTGTTGAAAAGTCAACATAAGCTCAGTGAAGATTTGGGCGACTGGGTTGGAATTTTGTTCGGAATCTACAATGGAATCTCTGCCATTTTCGCCTTTTGTATTCCTTACATCGCGAAGAAACTCGGTAAATTGAAAACACATGCCGTTTCCTTGTTGATGGGTGGACTTGGTTTGGTGTTGATGTATTTCATGCCCGACAAAACCATGATGATCTTCCCTATGATTTTTATCGGGATTGCTTGGGCGAGTATTCTATCGATGCCATACGCGATCCTAGCAGGAGTGCTTCCAGCTTCTCAAATGGGAATTATGATGGGAATCTTTAATTTCTTCATTACACTACCTCAAATTTTTAGCGCCCTTTTCTCGGGACCAATTGTGAAATACATGTTTGGCGGCGATGCAGCGTATGCGCTTGTTTTGGGTGGATCCATGATGCTCATCGCCTCTCTGTTAACGCTTCGAATTAGACTAAAATAAATGAAAATCAAAGGACTTATTTTCGACCTTGATGGCGTTTTGGTGTCTACTGAGAAAAACCATTTTACCGCATGGAAAAAAACTGCGGAACGTCTTGAATGTGATTTCACCGAACTTGACAATGAACAATTGAAGGGAATCAGCCGGGTTGACTCATTGAAGAAAATCATTGCTTTGACCGGAACTAATGTTTCTCCAGTCGAATTTGATGAATTGCTCATTTTTAAAAACGAGATCTACCTTGAATCCATTCGTGAACTTGGACCTGCCGATGCACTCCCAGGTGTTGTCGAACTTTTACAGCAGGCCAAAGCACATGACATTAAGCTTGGTGTAGGTTCATCCAGCAAGAATGCGAATGCAATTCTCGAACTTCTGCAAATCAAAGATCTATTCGATGCCATCATTGATGGAAATGGGGTGAGCGCACCAAAACCAGATCCTGAAGTGTTCCTCAATGCGGCTCGCGACATGGGATTGAGTGCAGCAGAATGCATCGTTTTTGAAGATGCTGAAAGCGGCATTATGGCGGCCAAAGCCGGAGGATTCAAAGTCATTGCAACTGGAAATCCTCATGTGGCTGAATTGGCACATGCCTATGTAGAAACATTGATAGACTTTAATCTTTCCATTTATGAAGAATCTTTTTGAGATCGATGAGTGGAAAGTGATCGAGCGAAAATTCGATCCACAGCGGCAAGAGGAAGCAGAAAGCATCTTTTCGATTGGGAATGGATCCTTCGGTCAACGTGCCAATTTTGAAGAATCCTATACAGGAAAAAGTCTGCAAGGAAGCTATGTTGGTGGTGTCTATTACCCCGACAAAACGCGCGTAGGCTGGTGGAAAAATGGGTATCCAGAATATTTCGCGAAAGTGCTCAACTCCTGCAATTGGATTGGAATCAACATTCATGTCGATGGAGAATCACTTGATTTGGCGACATGCACAGTGAAATCTTTCTACCGCGAACTCGACATGCAAACGGGCACATTAACCCGAAAATTTGTGTGCGTACTCAAAGGGAATAAAGAAGTTGAAGTGGAGACAGTGCGTTTTTGCTCCATGGCCAATGATGAACTTGCTGCCATTTGCTATTCCATTAAGCCACTCAATTTCTCGGCGAACTTTAAGATCGCTCCCTACCTCGATGGGCGTGTGAACAATGCCGATTCCAACTACAATGAGTTTTTCTGGAATCCCGATGTTCAGCGTGTTGGCGTGCGTAAAGGTGTTGTCAGCGCGAAAACAAAAAAAACCGATTTCTTGGTGTCCAATGCGATGCGTTTTTCTTTTTGGGAAGGCACAAAGATTTTGGACATCCATCCAAACCTCAAAGAGGAAGAGCTTTACATCGAAAACAACTTCGAGCATTTCTTGGAGAAAGGGAAAACCTACACCATTAAAAAGTACGTGTCGGTCACCTCATCCATTAACCACTCCCATTTCAATACCGTGGCGGCATCTATTACAAATGTTACTGCTGCCTATGTGCGAGGATTTGATGCCTTACACGAAGAACATTGTGCGGCATGGAAAGCGATTTGGGAAAATGCAGATGTAGTGATTTCTGGTGATCAAGCGGCCCAACAAGCCATTCGATTTAACATCTTCCATTTGTACCAAACGTATACAGGAAAAAATCCAAAGCTAAACATTGGGCCCAAAGGATTTACCGGTGAAAAATATGGAGGCGCAACCTACTGGGATACCGAGGCTTATTGCATTCCCTTCTACCTAAAAACAGCCCCTTCAAAAATTGCACGTCAGTTGTTGAAGTACCGCTATTTTCAGTTGGACAAAGCCATTGAGAATGCCGAAAAACTTGGATTCAAAGATGGTGCGGCTTTGTATCCGATGGTCACCATGAATGGAGAGGAATGCCACAATGAGTGGGAAATTACCTTTGAAGAAATTCACCGAAACGGAGCAATCGCCTTTGCCATTTACAACTATGTGCGTCACACCGGCGATTTCGATTATGTCGGGAAATACGGAATTCATGTGCTTACTGCCATTGCTCGCTTCTGGGTGCAGCGCTTCAACTGGTCCGAAGACAAGAAAATGTATGTCATGCTTGGAGTTACTGGTCCAAACGAATACGAAAACAACATCAACAACAACTGGTACACGAACTTCTTGGCACGTTGGTGCATTCAATATGCCCTGGTATGCAATGACCGTCTAGGTAAAAAGGGAATTGCATTGTCAGCCAAAGAACGTGAACAATGGATGCATGTGAGTGAAAATATCCACTTTCCAAAACTTAAGGGAACAAAGGTTTTCCTTCAACAAGATGGATTCATGGACAAAGTCATGATGAATGCCTCTGACCTACCCGACTCCGAGCGACCGATCAACCAGCATTGGTCTTGGGACCGCATCTTACGTTCTGTGTTTATCAAGCAGGCCGATGTGTTGCAAGGAATCTACTTGTTTGAAGACCGCTTCAGTGAAGAAGAAATTCGAGAGAACTTTAATTTTTATGAACCAAAAACCGTTCATGAGTCCTCTCTATCTCCTTGTATTCACTCCATTTTGGCAGCGCGCATTGGCGATCATGACCGTTCATATAACTTGTACCTCCGCACTTCACGCTTAGACCTAGACGACTACAACAACGAGGTCAATGAAGGCTTGCACATTACCAGCATGGCTGGCACATGGATGAGCATTGTCGAAGGAATGGCTGGAGTGCGCGTGATCGACGGAAAACTTTCCGTTCGTCCGATGATTCCTAAAAAATGGAAATCGTATTCCTTCCAGATCTTCTTTAAAGAACAGCCGGTTCATATTCATGTTTCAGGAAAAACAATGGAGATTTCCAACCTTGGAACGGATCAGCTCGACTTTAACATGATTGAGCAAAAATACACCCTAACTGCTGGACAAAAACAACTTATATCTATCCCATAACTATACGATTATGAAAACCATCTTTCGTCTTTTTATTATAGCTTTTCTTAGTACTTTAACATGCACAAGTCCCTTAAGCGCTCAGGTGAACGAACCGAGTAGACAGATTGTTCTTCAAGGATTCTGGTGGGATTATTACAATACAAATTTTCCCAATGATTGGGCGAATTACCTGGTTGAACTTGCTCCACGCTTGAAGGCTTTGGGGATTGATGCTGTTTGGATTCCACCTTCAATAAAAAATACAGGGACGAACAGCGTTGGATATGCACCTTTTGACCATTACGATTTGGGGGATAAATACCAAAAAGGTTCAGCCACCACCCGATTGGGGGATAAAGATGAATTGCTTCGCTTGATTGCTGTTCTTAAAGCCAATGGAATTGATGTCATTCAAGACATTGTACTCAACCATGTGACAGGTGCTGGAAGTGGCGCTGGACAAGGAGGAAACGATCCCAATGCTATAGACGACGGTTCAACCAATAAGTACAAGAATTTTCGCTACACCTGCTACAACACACCGGCTATTACTGAAACTGCTGCCGATTATTTGGCACGTCAAGGTCGTTTCTCCAAAAACTGGCAAAATTTTTACCCAAACGCTGGCAATCCATGTTGCACCAACGAGATCAATTCCCCGTATTGGGGTCCTGATATTTCCTACGAAACAAGCGCCTTTGGGTTGAGCAGCAATGCCACATTTAATCCAACACAAGGCACAGATTACATGCGCACAGGCACACGCAACTGGTTGATTTGGTACAAAAAGCAAGTCGGTTGGGATGGAGTTCGAATTGATGCTGTGAAACACTTTCCAACATATGCTGCAGAAGATTTTCTTTGGAACCTTCAGTTTGGATCTTTGTGGGCGAGTGGTGGAAACCAAATGTATGCTGTGGGTGAATGGGTAGGATCAGCCACAGAACTCGATGCATGGGCAAACAATGTCCAAAACCGAGCAGGAACCTTTGATTTCGCCCTCCGAGGTGGTTTAACATCCATGGTTTCAGGGAGTGGGAATTTCGATATTGGGACCATTCCAAGCTACCAACAACAAAACCGTTTACGTACAGTTCCTTTTGTCAACAACCACGATACCTATCGGCCAATAGTTGATGCAACGGGAAACATTACAGGATGGAACACCGGCTCTCAAATCGGACAGCAAATTGAACCGAATGATGGTCGCAAAAGTGCTGCTTATGCGATTTCCTTTGCGGTAGACGGCTCTCCGCAAGTGTTCTTCGAAGATTTATTCAACATTGGCTATTTGGGAAATCGATTCAATCATGATCCGACAAACGCGACACAACTTCCTGTTTATAGCGACCTTGAAAACTTATTGTGGTGCCACCAAAACCTAAGGTTCAAAGAGGGTGCTTACACTGTTCGTTGGCAAGCAGCGGATGCCTTGGTGATTGAACGATCATCTAAAGCATTGATCGCTGTCACGGATTCATGGTCAAACTGGCAGAACCTCAACGGCGTGCAGACAAGCTGGCCCGATGGAACTGTATTGATTGATTATTCGGGGGCGAATGGAACCGCAACCGCAACTGTTTATGGTGGAGGAAAGGTGAACATTTCGATTCCACCGTGCGATGGTTCAGCATTACTAGGGCGTCGTGGATATTCCATTTGGGCGCCACAAGGCATTTCCGCCAATTACAACCGACCAACGAAGCGCACTACTCAAGAATGGGAGATGGCAGGCGATTTAGGAGACAAAAGTCTTCCATCCCTTCAGCAAGGCGGAAACTTGCCTACAAATAGTACCGATTGCCGTTTGGTCGGACGTATCTTCGCACAATCGGGACAACAAATTAACCTTGAGCTCTATCCTGAAAACCCACTTTTACCGATCACGGTTTTCTATTTAGACAAAGATTGCAATGTGATTGATTCTGTGAGCGCCACAGGAACAATCCTCGATTCAATTGTTCCTGCCTACTCCGGATGGTGCAGCATACGCATCAAAAATGCTACTGCTACACAGGCTGGTCAAAAATGTTATGTCAAACTCATCTATACCGCTCCGGGTATCGTAGACACAAGCGTTCCGAAAAATAAATGTGCGTGCACATCTGCGTCGGCCGGAATTGAAGAATCTGCGAATGATGAATGGATGGTATATCCCAATCCTGCGAAGACCGAGGTCACTGTTGAATATCTGGTTCCTATGCCTGTTGATGCAAAAATTCAGCTGTATAGCATGGATGGAAAACAAGTGCCAATAGCCGTTCATTCCATTGATTCGCGAAGTTTCAGCTTTGATATCTCCGCCATAGAAGACGGCAACTATCTCCTTGTGATCAACTGCGACGGACACATTTTCCGCCAGCGCATCGTCCGACAGTAATTGCCCGTTATTTGTCCGTTAACAATAGTTAATGTCAAATTGACACTAACTATTTATTCGTACATTAGCAAAAACGAAGGACATCATGAAACTTGCGATTAACGGATTTGGTCGTATCGGCCGCTTGGCTTGCAGAGTAGCTGCTGCTCGAAAAGACATCACCATTGTAGCGATCAACGACTTAATGGATGCGGACTATATGGCGTATCTCTTGAAGTACGACTCCACGCATGGACGTTTTGATGGGACTGTTTCCGTCGAAAATGGGCATTTGGTTATCAATGGTCAAGTTGTACGCATTAGTGCTGAGCGGGATCCCGCCAATTTAAAGTGGAATGAGGTTGACGCGGATGTCGTTTTGGAATGCACAGGACTTTTCCTTACCCAAGAAACTGCACAGGCACATATTCAGGCTGGGGCAAAAAAAGTTATTCTTTCGGCACCTGCAAAAGACGACACTCCGACATTCGTGATGGGTGTGAATCATCAGCTAATGACAAAGGACCAGCACATCATTTCCAACGCATCATGCACCACAAATTGTTTGGCGCCGATCACGAAAGTCCTCAACGATGCCTTTGGGATTGAAGAAGGATTGATGAGCACCGTGCATGCGGTTACAGCGACTCAAAAAACGGTAGATGGCCCCTCACAAAAAGACTGGCGTGGAGGTCGCGGTGGATTTCAAAACATCATTCCATCATCGACAGGTGCCGCAAAAGCGGTGACCTTAGTTATACCAGAGCTGAAAGGAAAACTCACGGGGATGTCGTTCCGTGTTCCAGTTGCTGATGTTTCCGTTGTTGATTTAACTGTTCGATTGAAAACTCCTGCAAGTTATGAAGCCATTTGTGCGGCGATGAAACATGCTTCCGAAAATGAGTTGAAAGGCATCTTGGGCTATACGGATGAAGACGTTGTTTCAAGCGATTTCATAGGTAATCCATGCACATCCATTTTTGACGCACAGGCAGGAATCGCGCTCAACGATCAGTTCGTGAAGGTGGTGAGTTGGTACGACAACGAATGGGGGTATTCCAATAAACTAGTGGAGCTTGCTTTCCTCGCTAATAGCTTGAGAGATTAAGGTGATTATTTATCCAATGTCCCTATACCGATAAACATTTTGTCTTTTTACCGCAGAGGCGCAGAGAAAAAATGCCTAAAGGGATTAAAGGCAAAGGAATTAGCCTGTTATATATAACGATTCATAAAGTACTCTATCGTGCAAAACCTCTGCGGTGAACACTAAATATAATGTCCCTATACCGATAAACATTTTGTCTTTTTACCGCAGAGGCGCAGAGAAAAATTGCCTAAAGGGATTAAAGGCAAAGGAATTAGCCTGTTATATATAACGATTCATAAAGTACTCTATCGTGCAAAACCTCTGCGGTTAACACTAAATATAATGTCACTTTGCCGATAAACGTTTTGTTTTTTTACCGCAGAGGCACAGAGAAAAAATGTACGAATGGCGCAGAAATTATCCGCAGAGGCACAGAGAAAAAATTTCCTTTCTTAATCAATTCTGCTTTACAAATTCTTTAGAGAAATACCCTTCAGCGCATTCGATCAAAAGTAAATAAGTACCATTGGCAATACCATTGAGCTGAATCTTCATTGCATCATTTTCCAACATTGTTCCTAGCGGAATAGACTTTATTTCCTTACCACCTTGATCAATAATGCGCAGCACAACTTGCATTAGATCACGTTGTGAACGAATGAATAATTCCTCCGCAGCTGGATTAGGATAAAGAGTGCAATCAAAACTATCCATTGCCAATTCCTCGTAGCCTACCGTCGAAAGAATCGTTGGCTTCGGTAAATTTACCGTTGTATAAACGCGGTATTCTGCCGGTGACATTTGAAATTGCATGTTCACATTGGTTACATCGATACTGTCTCCCGTGTAGTACTCATACCACATTCCTGTGTGCGGGAATCCAGCATATGGCGTTTGCTGTGTCACCGCAAAATTGGCAATCACCATCGCATCCATGGACGCATGAGCAAAGGTGATTTTCTTCACAGAACCGTTTAGTGCATGCGAAAATGTTCCATCATTGAATACTGGATTTTCAGTTCTCAACTTAAGCGTTGCTACATACACATCATACAACTGACGGCGGTTGTTTTGTAGGAAGTAGGACCACAAAATGGGTTTGTTGCACACACGGCATGGGTTGTCGATAGAAATGTCGTATCCGAGCTCACCAAACTGCCAAATCATCTTCGGACCTGGTGTTGTGAGCATCATTACTCCAGCGGCCTGAGCACGCAATAGGGCTATAGGCAATTCTTTAACGTTGTGGGAAGGATTCGTCGAAACTCCAGCAGACAAACATTCAAACATACCTCGTTCCTCATCATGACTTTCCACATACGTAACGAGGTGAGGGTTTGTCCAACCGCGTGAGGAGTAAACCCCGTTTGTAAGATTGGAATTATAGCCTTTCATGGCTTGATGGTATTCGTAGCTTAGGTTACCCCAGAGCATCATCCCGTAGTTGGCCAATTGCGTTTCTTCGGCATTGTCAGCCCAGTGTTCCAAAATCACATAAGCATCCGGGTCCTGAACCCACAAGGAATCTGCCATCCGCTTGATGATGTTGATGCGTGTATTGCTGTAATTCGCTCCGCTATTGACAAAGCCCTTCGTAAAGTCAAAGCGGTATCCATCGATGTGAAATTCATTTAACCAATAGCGATTCACACGATCGATATAATCCTTGGTCGCTTGTACCTCATGGTTCATGTCATAGCCCCAGCAATATGGACTGTGAGGACAAATGGCATTGAACCAAGGATTGTTTGCTGCAGGCCGGTTATTCGCCGCGTCCCAATACATATTCACCATTGGACTTTGACCAAAGGTATGGTTCAGAGCAATGTCCATGATGACCGCAATGCCACGGCCGTGGCAAGAATCTACGAATTCTTTAAACTTCTCTGGGGTGCCGTAATACTTGTCAAGCGCCATGTGGAAACTTGGGTTGTAGCCCCAGCTTTCATTGCCTTCAAATTCACCCACAGGCATCAGTTCAATGGCATTCACACCAAGTTGGTCTAAATAAGCTAATGTATCAATTAGGGTTTGGTAATTTCGTTTTGCTACGAAGTCGCGCACCAACAACTCATAGATCATTAAGCCTTTTTGCGCAGGCTTCTGATAGCCATCATTTTGCCACGAAAAGCTTGGAGGATTCGTTTCGAAAAGGGAAATGAAACCCGTTGTAAGTCCTGTTGGATACGCGTACGGACTTGGATAGGTTGCTGCGTTGATGCTTCCGTCATTGCTCGGGTCTGCCACACGCAAGCTCAGTGGATCCGCAAAACGCTGCACACCATCGATGTAATACTGATATCCATATTTTGTATCCGGCTGAAGTCCGCTGATTTGAATCCACCAGGTCTTTAAATCCTGAGACAGGTTCATGTGATAGGCTAAACTTGGCGACCATTCATTGAAATCCCCAAGGACATAGATGTTGTTTTTTTCTGGCGCGTACAATTTCAAGATCACTGTATTCTGATCGACATAATTCAATCCGTTGAGGAGTCCTGCTGGCGGATCGATGAGGGTTGGTTGTGGATTGACCACGATGAGCACTGAATCGGAAATCACCTCTGTGCCATTATTGGCCGAGAAACGAATCCAGTGTTCACCTGGAGT
>CAMBMC010000008.1 GCA_945868555.1 Chitinophaga pinensis
CTTTGCTGTAGTTGGTAATTTTCCTTACAATATCTCGTCTCAAATCTTATTCAAGTGCCTCGATTATAGGAATCAGATTCCAGAGATCATGGGAATGTTTCAAAAAGAAGTTGCTGAGCGAGTGGCAGAACCTCCTGGATCAAAGAAATATGGAATTTTGAGCGTCTTGTTGCAAGCATTTTATGACATTGAGTATTGTTTTACGGTTGATGAGCACGTGTTCAATCCACCACCTAAAGTGAAGTCAGGAGTGATTCGGTGCACCCGAAATGAACGGCAATCCATGGCCTGTGATGAACGGTTTTTTATTCAAGTAGTGAAAATGAGTTTCAATCAGCGTCGAAAAACCATTCGCAATTCCATCAAGCAATTGATCAGTGGCTTCGACATCAACCATCATTTTTTAACCCTCCGTCCCGAGGTCTTGTCGGTAGAAAATTTCATTGAATTAACACTTTTAATTGAAGAAGCGAGAAAATCAAAGGGGGAGTAAGGTCATTTTTTCTAGATTTCAGCAATAGTTTCGGGAAAAATCATTTTCTTTGTGCCATAAAATCCTTGATGCATGAGTTCTTCAGATTTCTTTTACGGTATTGCTGACTTTCTACAATGGACATTTGGCTTTTTTGAATGGGTTGGCAATAAGTTCAACGCTACATTGCTTTTCCTTGGTTTCTTTGGCTTGTTTTTTTGGTTGAATACACAACGAAAATTCAACAATAAGGCAGCAAATGACCCATCAAGATTGAAGTAATCCTTAGAATCTTTACATGTGCAAGGTTGCTGGGTTATTCCAGTGACCTTTTTTATTTTTTACGCCATACATGAATAAAATATCGGTCATTATCACTGCGGGAGGAATAGGAAAGCGGATGGGAGGAGATCTTCCGAAGCAATTTATTCCCCTAGGCGGAAAGCCAATGTTACTGAGAACCCTAGAGTGTTTTTACCATTTCGACGCGAATTTCGAATTGATTCTTACTCTTCCAAGTGATTGGCATGCCTACTGGAAAGAAAGCCTTCAAAAGTTTAACTGCACCATACCCCACACGCTTGTTTCAGGAGGCGATGAGCGTTTTCATTCGGTTAAAAATGCCCTCGACTCTTGCTCAGGAGCCTTAATCTTGGTGCATGATGGTGTTCGCCCTTTTGTGGCCAAAGAAACAATACAGGCCTGCCTAGAGGTGCTTGCGACGAATGAGGCAGTAATCCCTGTATTGACAATTAAGGAGTCAGTTCGTGAGCGTCAGGGCTCGTCATCACACGCTGTGGATCGATCAAAGTTTCTTTTGGTGCAAACTCCACAGTGCTTTAGGTCTTCTGTTCTGCGTGACGCATACAATATGGAATTCCACAGTGGAATTACGGACGATGCAACACTCGTCGAATCTTTGGGAATTGATATTCAATTGATTCAGGGCAATGAAGAGAACATAAAGATTACGACGCAAAAGGATTTAATCATTGCGGAAGCCATATTTGCAAATCAGAATAAAGTATAGGATATTTTAACGATTAAAAGAGCAATCAAAGGATTATCTTTGCACTTTACGAAGTATTGAAATGAAAGTCACACAACATTTACAGGAGGCGAAAGCTCCACTTTTCTCATTTGAAATTCTTCCTCCATTAAAGGGGAAAAGTATCCAATCTATTTTTGATGGGATTGATCCCTTGATGGAGTTTAAACCTCGATTCGTGAATGTGACGTATCACCGCGAAGAGTTTATCTATAAGGAACGTGAAAATGGCCTGTTGGAAAAAATAGCCATTCGCAAGCGACCTGGAACGGTTGGAATCTGCGCGGCGATTATGAACAAATATCAAGTGGATGCGGTCCCACATTTAATTTGTGGAGGATTTAGCAAGGAAGAAACTGAAAATGCATTGATTGATTTGCAATTTTTAGGCATTGATAATGTTTTGGCCTTGCGGGGTGATTCAATCAAAACAGAAAGTACATTTAGACCTCATGCTGATGGTCATCGCTACGCTGTTGAGTTGATCAGTCAGGTTTCGGAAATGAACCAAGGCAATTACATTATGGATGATGTTCAACTCGAACCGACCGCATTTTGTATTGGAACGGCGGGGTATCCAGAAAAGCATTTCGAAGCAATGAACATGACAACCGACCTGCATTACTTGAAAGCTAAAGTCGATGCGGGCGCGGAGTATGTTGTGACTCAAATGTTCTTCGATAACCAGAAGTTTTTTGGTTTTGTCGATGCGTGTCGTGCCATTGGAATAAACGTGCCGATTATTCCAGGGTTAAAACCCATAAAAACAATGGATCACATTACATTCCTCCCAAAATTTTTCAAAATCGATTTTCCAGAAGCACTGTCAAAGGAATTATTAAAATGCAAGGATAACAAGCAAATTGAACAGTTAGGTATAGAGTGGGGAATTCAGCAATCGAAAGAACTTCGTGACGCTGGCGTTCCTTGTATTCATTATTATACCATGTCAAATTCATCCATGGTGCGCGCGATCGCATCTCAAATATTCTAAATTGACACATGAAGTATTCACTTATTCTTTTCGCTACCTTTTTTGTTCTTGTCTCCCAAAATAAGATTCATTCCCAGACAAAGACGTTGGGACTTAAAAATGTCTTGGTTATAGGGCAATTGGATAAGCCAGAAGATCGTTATTCTATGGAAATCAATGTAACTGAGATTTTTACTGATCTTGGAATAAAAGCCATTCCGTCTTTAAATATGTTGAAGTTGGGAACGGACGCGTCATTGATTGCTACCGACTCGATGAAACAGGTGATTTCTGCTAAAGGCATAGATACTTATTTGCTAGTTTCCGTGCGTGGGTATGACAAGATCTATAAAGCCACAAGTATGAACGATGATTTCAATACAGCTTTGGGCGCCGGAAATTTATTTCCCTTGTACCGCGACGAAATCGTATCTGTAAGTTTTGAATTCAAGTTCTTCCGAAATGGGGCAATGGTGCAATACGACATCATCAAATGTGGAAATGTCTCTAACCGCGATGCTGTGATCAAGAAGCTTAGAAAACAGCTTCGAAAGATTGCTGTAAAGAAGTGGAAGTAATTCTTTTTGTTTTTCGTTAAAATATTGATAGCAGTAGGCACTTCGAATCACCGCTATGCCTTTGTGGGGTATAGGATGAAAGCTTCTGAAATCCTATGTATTTAATACGTTAAATCAATGTTAATCCAATTCTAAAATGTTTGTCTTTAGCCTACGTTTTACTAAAAATACTTACCAAAAAACCATTAATTCTCCCGATTTGGCAATAATTATAATTTCTTTGTAGGATATATTAAGCAATTCAGCGAATAAATCATGCTTCTCGTAGCTTAAAACCAGTTAAATATATGAGATATAAAAAAAAACGTGTTAAAACACAAAAAAATCAATTTATTCGATTGTGCTTGACAGTTGAGGTCATTGTAATTTTGTGTTATGAGTAAAACAGTAGCAGAAAAAATCAGAATTGCACGCTTAGCAAATAGCTTGAGCCAGCAAAACATGGCAGATGAATTAGACCTAACGGTTGCTGCCTATTCAAACATCGAACGAGGAGTCACAGAAATTTCTGTTAAACGTTTGTTGAGAATTTCAGAAATTCTTGATGTGAACGCCATTGATTTAATCAATGACCCTGCTCCGAAAATTTTTAATGAGCCATCGGGCAATGACTATTCTTCAAATGTGCTGTCACAACAAGTGTATCAGTTGATTAAAGAAATTCAGTCGTTGACGGATCGCGTTGACAAATTGGAGAAAGCGCGTCCCAAAAAGTAATTGCTTAACGAGACATTAGTTTCGCAACATATTTTCCAATAATATCAAATTCCAAATTAACTTCCATATCCTTCTGTAGGGTATGGAAGTTTGTGTTTTCATAGGTATAAGGAATGATGCATACCGAGAATTCAGTTTCTTTTGAATCGACAACTGTGAGGCTTGTTCCGTTCACGGTGATGGACCCCTTCTCAACTGTTGGCATAGCGGAATTGTATCGAAATGTATATTTCCAACTTCCTCCTTGATCCTCAACATTGGTGCAGACCCCAACGGTATCGACATGCCCTTGAACAATGTGTCCGTCTAAACGGCCGTTCATCATCATACAGCGCTCTAAGTTCACTTTCGTTCCCACGATCCATGAGGAAAGATTCGTTTTTTCCAATGTTTCGCGTATGGCTGTGACGGAGTATTCATTTCCCGAAAGTTCAACAACAGTCAAGCAGCATCCGTTGTGGGCAACACTTTGATCGATCTTTAATTCGTGGGTAAAGGTGGAGGCGATGGTGAAGTGAATGTTGTCATGCTCACTGCGAATGGATTGCACAACGCCGATTTGTTCTATGATTCCCGTAAACATTGTATTTTTGTTCAAAGATACGCATTGCAGCAATATGATTCTATTTACGCTTTTCCGTCCACCCTTTGGTGGTGTATTAAAACTGATTATTCCGTTTTCATCCGTTTTATTGTTGTTTTCGTGCAACCCTGTTGCTTTTGTTATAAAACAAGGTGAAAAACAGCTTAAGCGAAAAGGTGTTCAAGCGCACATACTTAGCACCAAAGATTTCACTATGAAGTATTGGAAAGGAGGGAGCGGTCCAGTTATCGTTTTTCTCCACGGATTTGGCGGTGATGCACTTTTTACCTATCAAAATGAATTAATCGCACTGGCAAAAAACCATACGGTAATTGCTCCCGACCTCTTGTGGTTTGGTGAAAGTAGCGCATCATTACCGACCAACTTAGAAAGCCAAGTACTTGCAGTGGAAACCTTGCTGAATGAATTAAACGTCGAAACCTTTTCGTTAATAGGGCAAAGTTATGGTGGCTTTATCGCAGTCCTCATGGCCGAGAAATCCCCAAACCGCATCGATCGTTTGTGCATTGCAAATTCTCCAGGACCAACATTTAATACATCCTTGATCGATGAGGTGTGTCGTTCACATAATTTTCCATCGATCGAAGAAGCATTTGTTTTCGATTCCTATGAAGGCGTTCAACCTTTGTTGAATTTGGCGTCATATTCAGATACTAGGTTTCCGAAATGGCTTTTAGAGCGGATCTATTCGTCCAATTTTTCAACGTACAAGAAAGAACAACGCGGATTGCTCAGCTCTTTAATGCTTGAACCTGAGCGAGCGGAGGCCATTGAGGCATTAAAAAAGATGAAGGTGATGGTGCTTTGGGGTGAACACGACGAATTGTTTTACCTATCAGAGGGTGAGCGCTTTGCGAATGAAATAAATGCGAACTTTGTGGTGATTAAAGATGTAGGCCATGCCCCGCAAATGGATGATCGAAAAGCGTTTACATCAGTGGTCACAGATTTTTTTACTCACAATAGTTTAAATGATGAAACAAATTAACGGCCTCTTTGCACTTCTCTTATTGAATCTTTCTCTTCATGCTCAGATGCTTGATTCGACGAAAGCTGGAGTGTTTCGATTAGGTGGCGGCTTGGATGCCTACTATGCCTTGAACTTGAAAGACATAAAGAGCAACAACATACCTTATTATGTGTCCTCGGCGCGAAATAACGAGTTCAACATCAACATGGCTTACCTCGACTTTACCTTTGAAAGTGATCGCATTAAATTTCGTTTTGCACCAGGAGTTGGGACCTATATGAACGCCAATTATGCGGCCGAACAGGGCTTGCTTAAAACCCCATTGGAGGCTAAAGGCGCTGTGCGTTTATCCAAAAAAAGGGCGGTATGGTTGGAGTTTGGAGTACTTGGTTCGCCATACACGAATGAAAATCCATTTTCAAAGGACCAATTGTTGTATTCACGAAGCATCGCGCCAGAGTATGTGCCCTATTATATGTGTGGTGCTCGCGTTTCTTCTCAACTCACAGAGAAGTTGAAATTAAGTGCCTTTGTGATCAATGGTTGGCAGCAGATTAAGGACGTGAACGATGGCAAGTCTTTAGGTACTTCGGTGGAATTCAAGACAGGGAAACATTCGACGTTATTTTGGAACACCTATTTGGGAAGTGAGCGATCTAGTCAGCACACGGATTTCAGAAATCGCTACTTTACCGATGTGTATTGGGTATATCAAGGTGGATCAAAATGGTCGTTCTCTTCGTGTGTATATTTCGGCGATCAGCAACGCATGCTTGCGAAGTTAGAGAATCATTTCTGGTGGCAAGCGAATGCCATGGCGCGCTATTCTTTCGGCAAATGGGGATCGATTTCAGCACGTGCGGAGTATTTCCACGATCCACACAGCATCCAGATTCAAGCGATTACATCAGCCAACGGATTTAAGAGCTTTGGCTATACCTTGGGGTACTCCATTCCTGTGGAAGCCAATGCGATGCTGCGCTTCGAAGTGAAGGATTTGATTTCCAGCGGTAAGGCCTTGTTTTACGACAAGAACAATTTCGCCATCAAATCAATGCCTTTGTTGTTTGCGAACTTGACGGTGTGGTTTTAGGGTGAAATTAACAATGACTTCATGTTGCTTATTAAATCTTTCGTAGTTTTGTGGCCAATTCAAAAATGATGTTCACCCGAATTACGGCTTATTTACTGAGTATTGCTGCAGTCTTGTCGCTTGTTTGCTTGCAGGTAGACATGTCTCGTGGCTCGGAAGATTATTCGGAGCGAAAAGAAATTCGTGCCTATGAAACCGGGATGTCATCTCGGAATCATGTCCCATTTAGTAAGTTTGATCCAAGGAGTAAAACAGCGCAACACATTCATCTCACTGCTGGCGGAGAATCTGATGTTGAAGGACTGTTTCCACAAAATTCGTCTGTATTTTCTGCATTCATCTGTGAATGCATAGGTTCATTTCCGCGATACCACTCTGCACAAGTCGCCCGGAAAGAAAAAATCTTTATCCTAAACCAAGTTTTTCGAATTTAATACCACCCATTTTCTAGGGATTTTAATTGAATGCGCGCATGCCTAGAACGTTTGCGTGTGATTTATTTATTGGTTATTAAATTTTAAAATGAAAACACTAGTTATTATTTTGCTTGGTGTGACGGTTGTTACATCTTGCGGAAAGAACAATGGCGATGCCACAAAAAATCAAAAATTTGTATTGTCAGAGGCTCAAAAGAAGTCGATAGATATAGAAGTCGCTAAGATGATGCCTTTGGAAGGCGAATTGAGATTGACGGGTAAGGTCATTCCAGACGAAAACAATATGGTCAACATTTATCCAATGGTTGGTGGTAAAGTGACCATGGTTGATGTAGAAATTGGTGAATTGGTCGACACACGAAAAACCCTAGTCATCATTAATTCGGGAGAGGCGCGAGAGTTCGAAAAAGAATACCTTGTTGCAAAGGATGAGTATGAGTTGGCAAAGAAGAATTATGAGATTCAACTCGATTTATTCAAGACTAAATTTAGTTCAGAGCGTGAATTGGCCTATGCAAAAAAGGATTATCAATTGGCCAAGGCTGAACTCGATCGCATGGAACAAGTGTATGATGTGTATTCGTTGACCAATGGTGGAAATTATGTGGTGAAGTCTCCTGTTGCGGGTTTTGTCATTGAAAAGAAGATCGGGCCAAACATGCAAATTCGTCCGGACCAAAACGACTATATTTTAAGTGTTGCTCGTTTGGAGGAAGTGTACATTGCCTTGAATGTTTACGAAAATGAGATTTCCAAAATCAAATTAGGTCAAAAAGTTAAAATCAAATCTTACAGCTACCCTGATTCGGCAGTTTATGGGACAATCGATCGGATCGAAAATATGATTGATCCGTTAACGCGTACAATTCAAGCACGTGTGCGCATTCAAAATCCGAAGTTCCTTTTCAAACCTGAAATGAATTGTGTTGGGATAATAAGTGTTTCCGAAGGACGCGATATGTTGGCAGTGAATAAAGACGCTGTGATTTTCGATAAAAGCAAACATTTCGTTTTGGTCTATAACAGCAATAAAGACATTGAAACGAGAGAAGTCGAAATTCACAGTCAAACAGACCAGCTTGTGTATATTTCATCAGGGCTTCGTCCTGGAGAACGCGTAATTACACGAAATCAGCTATTTATTTATGATGCATTGAATGATTGATCTTGTGTCAATCTAAATCAATCTTTATCCATGATGTATATCTAGGTGTCATGACTTTGACCCTGGGATAAGTCAACTTAAATTTTTATCAAATGAATAAGCTCATTCGAAATATAATTGGATTTTCCCTAAAGAATCGATTCTTCGTTTTCTTCATGGTGGGGATCTTAACCGTGGCTGGAATTTTCAGCTTCATGAAAACACCACTCGAGGCATTTCCGGATGTCACGAACACTCAAATTATTGTTGTAACCAATTGGAAGGGCCGCAGCGCGGAGGAAGTTGAACGGTTTGTTTCAATTCCCATTGAGGTGGCAATGAATTCCGTTCAACGCAAAACTAACGTCCGCTCGATTACCATGTTTGGTTTGTCGATCATCAAGATCATTTTTGAAGACGATGTGGATGATTTCTTTGCGCGGCAACAGGTAAACAATCAACTACGCATGGTAAAACTTCCGGATGGTGTCGACCCGGTTGTTCAGCCTCCGTATGGCCCAACAGGTGAAATCTTTCGCTATGTTTTAAAGGGCAAAAACAGGTCCTCGACAGACCTCTTAACGATCCAAAACTGGACGATTGACCGCCAGTTGCGTGCAGTGCCCGGAGTGGCCGATGTCGTCGCTTTTGGGGGACAAGAAAAAATTTATGAGGTCCAGCCCGACCCTGTTTTGCTCGTTAAATATGGCATCACGTCGCAAGATGTTTTTAGTGCCGTAGAAAAAAGCAACCTGAATGTCGGGGGAGATGTTGTCGTGACCAATGAGCAAGCATTTGTTGTGCGTAGTTTGGGACTCATCAAAACAGTTCAGGATATTGAGAATATTCTTATTAAAAACTTCAATGGAACCCCTCTACTTGTCAAACATTGCGCTAAAGTAGAATTAACAGGTTCCCAGCGGGTTGGTCAGGTTGGACTTGACGAAAATGACGATGTGGTAGAAGGAATCGTTGTGATGCGTAAAGGTGAAAATCCGAGTCAAGTTCTGGCCCGTGTCAAGGAGAAAATTGCCGAGCTGAATGAAGATGTATTGCCATCAGATGTGAAAATGGAAACCTTCTATGATCGCGACAATCTCATGGCCTACTGCACGAAGACGGTGTCTAAAAATCTTTTGGAGGGAATTGTCTTTGTGACCGTTATTGTGCTCTTGTTTATGGCGGATTGGAGAACAACGGTGATCGTTACCATTGTGATCCCACTCTCTCTCCTTTTTGCCTTTGTGCTCTTGTACATGAAGGGAATGAGTGCAAATCTTTTGTCACTTGGTGCTGTAGATTTCGGGATTATCATCGACGGCGCTGTGGTCATGGTTGAAGGAATCTTTGTCACCCTCGATCAACTAGCCAAGCGCATTGGCATGGAAAAGTTCAACAGAATTTCGAAGCTTGGACTCATTCGTAAGACAGGACTTGAAATGGGGAAAGCCGTGTTTTTCTCCAAATTAATTATCATTACGGCCTTAATTCCAATCTTCGCCTTCCAAAAAGTAGAGGGTAAAATGTTCTCACCATTGGCCTTTACACTTGGGTTTGCCTTATTGGGCGCATTACTTTTTACCCTCACATTGGTACCGGTTCTTTCGTCCATTTTGTTGAAGAAAAATGTACGCGAAAGGCACAATGTGTTTGTTAACTTTTTCAATAAATTGTTTGGAAATGGCCTTGAATGGTCCTTCAAAAGGAGGCGATTTACATTTTTGCTCTCGGTTGGATTGCTTTGTCTAACGCTCTTTTCAACGCGTTGGATGGGCACTGAGTTCTTGCCGACCTTGAATGAAGGTGCATTGTGGGTAGAGGCAAAAATGCCAATGAGCATGTCCTTAGATGAAACAACGAAGCAAGTGCATCAACTGCGTAAAGAGTTAAATTCATTTCCTGAAGTGAATGGCGTTTTGTCTCAAACGGGACGATCAAATGACGGAACCGATCCAAGTGGATTTTACTACGTGCAGATGCAGGTCAATTTGAAGCCTAAAGATGACTGGAAACGAGGCTTATCTGTGGATGAGTTAATTGGTGAAATGGATAAGAAAATGAAGAAATATCCTGGGATAAACTTCAATTATTCTCAGCCAATTATTGACAACGTAGCAGAGGCTGTGGCAGGAATGAACGCCAACAATGCCGTTAAAATTTTCGGACCAGACCTTCGTGTTCTCGACAGTTTGTCTTCCTTGGTGCTTGCAAATATTCGCAATGTCAATGGGGTAAAAGATGCCGGAATTTTACGAAACATTGGGCAACCAGAGATTCAGATTCACCTCGACAATGAAAAGATGGCTGTTTTTGGGGTAAACATGCAGGATGCACAGAACATTATTGAGATGGCCATAGGTGGAAAAACAATCACCGAGAAATTTGAAGGGGAGTCACGGTTCGATATTCGTTTGCGTTATCCGAAGGAAAACCGTCATTCTGAAGAAGAAATCCTCAAGCTTATGGTACCCACATTCAATGGGTCAATGGTGCCTTTAGGTGAATTTGCAACAATCCAAAAAGTGACAGGTCCGGCGTTTGTGTACCGCGACAATAACAAAAGATTTATAGGGGTAAAATTCTCCGTTCGTGAGCGGGACTTGGGAAGCACAATTGCAGAGGCACAGAAAAATGTGGAGGCTAAATTGAAATTGCCGAAGGATTATTCTATAGTGTGGACGGGTGAATTTGAAAATCAAGTTCGCGCAAGTAAAACCCTTTCTCAAGTAGTTCCGATTTCCATTTTAGCCATCTTTATTTTGCTATTTATCCTTTTCGGAAACGCAAAAGATGCTGGTCTCGTGCTTTTGAATGTCCCTTTTGCGCTCATCGGCGGAATTTTAGCGCTCCACGTCACGGGGATGAATTTTGGGATATCTGCCGGAGTTGGATTTATTGCGCTATTTGGGATTTGTGTGCAAAACGGTGTGATCCTTATCTCTGTATTCAAGAACAATCAGAAGGATAAAATGCCGCTGAAAGACTCCATTATTGAGGGGGTAAAAAGTCGAATTCGACCAGTGGTTATGACGGCTTTAATGGCGGCTATTGGTTTGTTGCCTGCGGCAATGTCTTCAGGGATTGGATCCGAAAGTCAAAAGCCACTAGCCATCGTGATTATTGGCGGGCTCATTACAGCAACAATTTTGACCCTACTGATTTTCCCGAATATTTATTATTGGGCGAATTTGCGCATGTACAATAAGAAACAGAATGCAACTAATTCTTCATTATAAACCAAAAATTAGTGATCAAATGAGAAATTTAATCATCGCCCTCGTATGCATGACGACCCTAATGGGTGCGCGAGTGCAGGCACAAACAGATTCGGGCATTAAAATATCCTATGCCGATGGGAAAGACCGTTTACTGTCCCAAAATTTGAATCTACTCGCCGAATACTACAACATCGAAATCGCGCAGGCAGAAATCGAACAAGCAAAATTATGGAACAATCCATTGTTTGTATGGAATGCCGAAATGTACAGTATGGCCCAAAATCGCTACTTCAACTTCAGCAATCAAAAGCTGATTCAGTTGGAATATGCGTTTTCGTTTTCGGGCAAACGAGTAAATGCCATTCGTCAAGCAAATCTAAGCAAGGAAATCGCCCAATTGGCCTTTTCAGATGTGATGCGCGGAATGATTTCCGAGTACAGCAATTTGTATTTTTCCTTGAATGCCCTGAGTGAAAAGGAACGAATCTACGTTTTGGTTTTGAATCAATTTGAAGATGTCATCGAGCTCAGCAACATTAAACTAAACTTAGGAGTAGTTTCAGAAATTGATGTGATACGTCTTCAAACGGAGTATTTGTCAATCCAAAGTGTGCTGAATCAAATTCGGAATGAACGCTTCCAAGTCGAAGCACAATTGAAGTCAATGCTCAACTTTACGAGTGAAGTATCCATTCAGCCTCAACGTGTGAATTATGGCAATTTCGGAAACTTAACGCTGGCAGCAATCATTGATTCAGCGAAAGTATATCGTTCGGATTATTTAATTTCTGAACGCAATCTCACGCTGAGCGAGATGATTTACAAGGGCGAAAAGAAAGAGGCATATCCCATGATTAACCTTGGATACCAGCCCTTAGATCAGGGATCGAACCACGTGAGACCCTACGTGGGAATGGTATTTGAAATGAGTGTTCCCATTTTTGATCGGAATCAAGGAAATATTCATGCGGCAAAGGTGGGAATTGAACAAAAGAAATATCACTTAGAATACGCCCGAAAGGATTTGGAAAACAATGTAGTGTCCACATATCTGCAATTGAAAAATACCAAAAACATATACGACCAATTTACCGATGGGATGCGCGCACAAATGGACGCTTTGTCACAGAACGCACGCTTGAATTTCGATAAGCGCAATATTTCACTCATTGAATACATTGATTTTCAGCGTGCTTATATTGACTACCAGATGAATTGGATAGAAGCCACGTCAAATTATTACCAGAGCATTAATCAAATCCACTTTGCAGTGGGCAAAGAAATACAATTTTAACCATGAAAAGTATTACACTTCTTTTTGCTTTCATAAGCTTTTCGGCTTTGTCGCAATTCACGCCCCCAACATCTGTCCAAGCTGAGAAATCATATTTTAACCGAAAATTTCTAGTTGGTTTTGCTGCCAACAATTCTTGGGCAACCTACAAAGATTTACTGGATGACTCTGCCTTTTACCGTCCGAGCCTAGGAACAGGTTTGAGACTTGAGTATTTCATTAAGCCGTATATCGGAATATCTGCAGGATTTGGAATCCAGCAACGCGGAATGGGAGTCTACACCAGAGATGTTGATAATTCAATCGGAAATCCTGACTCTACAGGACGACTTAGATACCGCACAACGACATTCGATATCCCGGTGCAATTGATTTTAAGAACACCAAAGAACATATTCGCGTCAACGAGGCTTTCGCTTGCGATAGGAGTTGATTTTAGTTATGTGTTTAAAGGATTGAGAATTTGGAAAAGCGTGGATGATGGATTCCATCAGCCAACAGTCATAACGGATCAATACGCGAAATGGGATATGCCAATTCGAGTTGGATTTGGTTTGGATGTTGAAGCCGGCGCAGGTTGCTTGTTCCGAGCTCATCTATTTGGTGAAATGAGTAAAAAATACATCTATACCAACTCCACAACTGGTGCAGTTTCCAATCAAAATCTATTGTTAGGTATTGATTTAAGCTTTTTGTTCTAATGAAGTTTTTAAGTTTTTTAATAGGTTTTATTGCGGTAGGTGTGTCCCTTGCACAGGAGACACCTATCGTATTTGACCGCCCTGGAATTGCGGATAGCCCTTACCTTGTCGAACAAGAGACATGGCAAATTGAGGCGGAAATCGGGTATTCAGCCATTACGGGTTGGAAGGAGGCCCCGAACCCTAATGTTACGCAACCCTAATTAAAGAAGTCAAATCGATTTATCTATCATTAACAACTATTACAAGGGTTCTCATTACGCAACGGTTTTGTTCGTATATTCTATTTCCTAGGGTAGGAAATGAGGGTTCCATGAATGGCATTTTATACACTGGTATTGCTGAACGTGTCTTTTAGAGACAAGTGTTTTTCTGCTTTTAAGGTTAATCACTACATAGGCTCAATCTTCTTGAGCTATTTTTTTTTCATTTTTTATTCTTTCATTTTTCCTTTGTTTTCTTGGGTTTAGCTGGGCATTGTCGTTTATAAGCGTTTGTTAGTCGAAAGTAAGCGACAAAATACCGAATCGAAAGATACGCCTTCACAACCTTTGTAGTGTCGAATTCAGGAAACCACTTCTGAAGGGGAACGCAATAATATGTTCAACTATTTAATTTATCTCACATGAACAGTTTAAGAAACAAAGTGAATTTAATTGGGAGGTTAGGAGCACAGCCGGAAGTATCCAATTTTGAATCTGGTCGCATGCTGGCGCGCTTTACCTTGGCCACCAACGAACGGTACAAAGACAAAAACGAAGTTTGGCAAGACAATACCCAATGGCACACGGTCAATGCCTGGGGGAAGTTGGCCGAACGGATTCAAAAGTCATTGGATAAAGGCTCAGAAGTCGTGATCGAAGGGAAATTGGTCCAGCAGAGCTATGAGACAAAAGAGGGCGAAAAACGCTATGCCACCATTGTTGAGGCATCTGATTTTTTGCTTGTGAACTCGAAAGTCGCGAAAGAAGAGGGAATTACAAAAAAATAAATTGAATATAACGTCTATAAATCAGTTTGTATGAATCACGTCAATTTAATTGGGAAAGTGTCTTCAACACCCAAGATCCTCGTTGTAGAAAATGGACGAAGAATTGCGCGCTTCACCATGACAACGGATGAAATCTACCTAGACGCCAGTGGAAATACCAAAACAAGGATTCATCGGCACAGGTTAACAGCCTGGGGGAATTGGGTCAGGGTATGCGAAGAGCTGGTCTGTGAGGGTGCCGAACTTGCGGTTCAAGGGAGTTTGGTGACACGCTTTTACTCCAGTGGAATAACAAGACGCTTTTCTGCAGAGGTTGAGGTGAATGACTTGACCATTTTGTAGAATGTACTAAATTATAGCAGTTACAAATAAGATCATCATGAGAAACCACATCACCTTAATCGGCCAAGTAGGAACTTACGCGGAGGTTACAAAATTTGAAAATGGCAGTAAAGTCGCTCGCTTTAGTATGTCAACTGAGCGAAGTTACCGGGGCACGAATGGTGCCATAAAGCAGGATATAGAATGGCATAGACTTTTTGCGTGGGGAGAGATGGCTCAATTCATCGAAAGTTACGCGGAGAAGGGTAAAAAAATCGCAATACATGGTAGACTGGTAAAGCGAACGTTCTTAACCAAGGACGGATCTCGTCGCTGTGTTACTGAGGTGGAGGTTAAGAATTTTATGGGCATATAGCATTAACCTTGGGCATCTCCTGCGCGAATGAAACGGCCACCTCTGGGTGGTCGTTTTGTTTTTGTTGGCTTGGCTTGGCTTGGCTTCGAGAACCTCAGCCATCACGAGAACCCCATGCAACATGAGGAATTTTAGTCCAATCGTTTTAATAGTTCCGACGGTCGTTCCACAATTGACTGCGAATTCCAATCATTGGGAAATACGAATACCGATCAAAGGCGCTGTCATAGCGAAACTGTTGCTCTATGAATGCCTGAAGATTTCCTTGTTTTGCTACCAAGTAAGAAATAGTAAGAATGGTCCTTATTCCATTGTTCCCTAGACCTTGGCCAATGTAATTGCCATAATCGGCTTTCCTGTATGTATAAGGAACATAAATATTTCCACCAAAACTACTGCCCTCTTTGTCATAACCGCGAAGGAAATAACTCATAAAAAGACTTGCGCTCCATCTGTCTTTGCGCGCTTTTACTTCGCCCAAGAGTTCCATAAAATTGGACCCATACGGATGTGCTAAAGTCATACCCTGATTGCCATAATTCTGCCCGTTATTCAAGTGCGAATAGGTAAATGGTCGCACGGCGTTGTATTCTAATCGATAAAACCAATGTGCCTTGCCCGCGTCAATATTTCCCTTAACACCAATTTGCCCACCATATTTGTTTGCCCACCAACCTGTCTTGTTTTTAATTTCTGTCAGGAAGAATTCATCCAGAATAAGCTGCCCATAAATGGTGTGTGATTTAATGTGCGCGCTGAAACTCGCCCCAATCAGTACGTTGTCTGACGAACCTAACGCATATTCTTGTGGGCGATAAAAAATAACGGGATTGAGGTATTCAACTTCATAACCCCGACGAAGTGCGGTATCTTTTGGCTGGAAGATAACCGTTTCAAAGACTCCGATGTTTAGCCATTTTGCCGCATTGAAGCTGATGTGATGGGTCGCCCCATTTTTCAAAAACCACTTGTCATTTTTTTGTTCTCTGAAGAACTGATACAACACGGTGTATTCCAAACGCCAGAATGTTGCCCGAATCTGCCCGAAAGGATAGGGCTTCCCATAATCACTCAGAAAAAGAGAGCGCGATCCTTCACCAATAAAATTGTGATCCAATCCTACCTGGAAATTGAAAATGGCATTGGGCGTGTATCCGATACGTGCGCGAACGTCGGTGTACAGGGTGTTGTTTTTTAATGGGCTCGAAAAATAGGATTTTGGCGCATAAATGGAATCGCTCAGTCCAATGCCTTCTATTGCACCAACACGGAAAGCCCATTTGTCTTTGATTGCACTTTCGAGAAGTATTCCTGCTCCAACACGGTATTGTGCTCCTGCGCCATAGCGGAATCCTGCTTCACCAATCGCGGTAACGGATAAAAATGAGGAATCTTTCTGTATGCGATGCGTACCAAGGGTTGTTTGCCTTACAAGTGGAAGAACGCCCGTATGCGTTTGGAGCGTGCGCTTCTCGATAGCTTGACCACCCGGTACCTCTTCAACGGAACAGATTCCACTTTGTCCAAAACCGCAGTGATAAACGAATAAAAATATAGCTAATATTCCTCTCATCAAAAATCAGAATAATGGTTGTTAATTGCAGTCCGAAGTCCCACATTGAGCGCTTTTGTCGTATTCGGTCCTGCGGCCGTTCCATAACGAAAATCACCTGAAACGAAGAAACACAAGTTCATTTTTCGATTGACCCGATAGCCACACTCGATATGGTGTAAAAAAATGGTGCCATCAACGGCAAGTTGTTGTTTAACCACAGAAAGTAGGGAGCTTGAACGATACCCATTTAACAGATAAATATTTGTGCGTAAATCTGCATACCATCTGTTTTTGTCAAAGGCATAGCGCAATACAATTTCTTGAAAACCCTTGCCCTTGGGGTGAGCCATCGCGACATTTCCATGGGTATAATTCAGTCTAATATTGCTAGCTACATACATGTTTTTCGACGCATAGTTGTATTCTACTTGTGCCATGGAAAAGAATTTTTTGCCGAAATAAAAGCGGTAACCGGCTTGAGCGGCAAAGGATTTTAATGAATAGTTGGAGATCACAAATTGCCCGTAAAAGCGTTGTCTTTCTGTAGCAAGGAGTGAAACATTCAATCCCAGGATTTGGCTCGCCAAACTATCTTTTACAATCAATCCATTTACTAGGGGAATAGGATTGAAATATAGGGGATTGATAGGTCTCGCACTGATTGAATCTCCTCGATACCATACTGCACTTTCAAATAAGCTAAGTGCAATGTTATCCGTTGCATGGAAGGTAAGGTAATTCACAGAGGTCCCCTTGGTTTCATAGTATGCCTCAACAGTATTGTAAACAGCTTTTCGCATAAAATTCATGGACCGCATTCGCAAATAATTGAATTCCCAACGGTCACTGATTTTATAATCGACACGAATAAATGGGGCTGGCAATGCATTGTCTGACAAAAGCATAGAACGATAACCGTCGCCAATAAAATGTGTGGTATTCCCAGCAATAATCGCCAATTGCTTTAGAGGCCTATAAACAAGGTTACCCATGGCATAGGCATAGTCGAAACCATCTCCTTTAAATGGTTTGCACCGCGCACTTCCAGGAATTACCGCATTTTGTGTTAAATAAACCCCTGTTGATTGGTTCGGGTATAATTCACCTATCGACGTATAGAAGTCAGATTCATAGCGCGTAAACCTCGCTTGATTTTCATAGATGGATGTGCTGAAGGAAAAGTTCTTCATTAAATCTCCCTCGATAAAAATCCCCCGCGTGTTTTGAAACAAACGACGAGCCGAGGTGTCAGAATAATCCTTTCCAAGAGAGAAATTGACAACAGGTGAAATGGTTAAATGATAATTTTCCCCCGTCATTTCAAATAGATGCTTTTTAAATATACGTTCACCACCTTCGTAATACTGAACACTTGAATCGCGTATCCATCGATTGACCTCTACATCACTTTCTAGCACGGGCAAAAACCCAGACCCCGCAGAGTAGTGACTGTTTTTGGTGTTGAACAATTGGTCCTTGTAAAAGGTGTTCATGAGCACCGCATTTTGCTGAGCAAAAGTGTTTGTAATACACCCAAGGAACACTATGGCAATCAGCATTTTCATAATGATTCTTTTGCCAAAGCACAAGATTGCGCCACGAAAAACGGATTAGTTAAATCCTCTTTGTTGTAATATAGTGGTTCGTTTCGTTCGGCGTGCACAACTTTCCCTCCTACACCTTCTAAAATTGCCTGTCCCGCAGCAATGTCCCACTCCATTGTTGGGGCAAATCTTGGATAAACATCTGCTTCGCCACGCGCCAGATGAAAGAATTTTAGTGCGGAACCTAATTTGATAAAATCCACTTCGCCATGGATGGTTTTTAGATCATCAATAAATTTTAAATCATTGCTCGAATGGTGACTGCGCGAAGCTGCCATTACTATTGGGGCATTTTGTTTGAGTTGACCATTTATTTGCCCCCATCTCACGTTATGTTCCAGATCTTCAAATGAACATTCAAATACGCCAGTCTCCAGTCCACCAAAAATCAATCTCCGTGATGTTGGCGAAGCAATAATGCCAAAAACTGGTTTTTTTTGTCGAATGAACGCAATGTTCACACAGAACTCACCGTTTCGTTTTACAAATTCTTTCGTGCCGTCTAAGGGGTCTACACACCACAATTCCTCCCACAATTTTCGTTCATGATAGGGTTGTTTGGCGGTCTCTTCACCTGTAATAGGAATGCCAGTTTTACTTAAATAATTTTCTATGATTTCAGACGATGCTAGATCGGCACGCGTAACTGGTGAGCCATCTGCTTTATACTCAGCTTCAAATCCAATGGTGTAGATTTCCATTATTTTTTCTGCAGCCTCAATAGAAGCGCGCAAAGCAATGAGATAATTGGGAGGCAGAGATTGCATAGTTGATTCAAATTTAATGATTCTATCAACATAGTATAAACTAAAAAAGGACCGAATTTCGGTCCTTTCCAATGTCTATAGGCTTATCAATGCCGCACAATTAATTTACGCGTCATCAACTTAGCTTCGGGGGTTTCAACTTGAATGAAATAAATCCCGTTTTTAAAGTCGGAAAGATTTATCGTTTCTGTTCCATCCGTAATTACATCTGTCATCACCACATTGCCCAGTACATCTACAACTTTCATTGTTGCATTTCCTGCAGTACCAATCGATACAGTTACATAGTTGTCCGCTGGATTTGGCATTAAAGTCAACACTGGTGTTTGTTTCGGTGTTGCAATTCCCAAAGAATAATTAATTTTTAAATCAACAGAGTCAACATAAGCTCCACCTTCATTGATGTAGTAGCGGTAATGTGCGTAACTATTTGCCGCAGGATCTGGGGTAATTCTTGGCTTCATGTCGGCTTCAAGATTTCCCAATGAAGTTATTGCTGTAGAAGTCCCATTTATCACGATTGGCGCAGGGGAACCTACTGTACTTGGTGTAGTAAACAAGCCGTCTACTGAAGGATAGCAGCTCGGTGGCCAGCACAATTGATCAATCCACGTAGAAGGAACACTAATTTCTTTACGGGTAATTTTCCATTGTTTGTCTGCACCAGTATTGTTGGTCACTAAAAATTTAACGTCAATTGTTCCGGCAACAAGATCAGGATGTGAACCATAAAGATACAAGTCAAGGCTGGATCCAGCTAAGTTGTTCCCAACACCGTTGTAGCGGATTTCAATACCACTCTGAGCATTTACTCCGCCCAACACAGCAAAAAAAGTGGCGAATGAAAGTATAATTTGTTTCATAATCATCGGTATAATTTGGCGCTAAAATAACGTACCAAGCCCTAAATTAATACTTTTCTTGGTACTTGCAACACGGATTGCATCAATTTCCTGCAAAATTTAATTTAATATTGTCAGCGAATTGAAACATTTCACTGTTCAAGAAACTCATCACGAATACGGAAAGAAATGTATCTTTGAAACACGGCAAGAAATTTGAAAGTCGCGCCGAATAAAAAATAAATCATGAAGAAAATCGCATTTGCACTCCTATTTGTGTCTTTTGGATGGACACTTTTTTCTCAGACTGAAACTGAAAATCAAAGCTCTGTAAAACAATTGCCAAAGGTATTGTTAACGGACATCAACGGAAAAACCATAAATACGGCAGAAATGGGATTCAAAGGTCCCATTGTTATAAGTTTTTGGGCAACGTGGTGCGCGCCGTGCAAACGCGAGCTCAACACCATACAGGATTTATACCCAGACTGGCAAGAAGAAACAGGCGTAACGCTTGTTGCTGTTTCAATTGACGATGAAAAAACCAAAGCTCAGGTCCGCCTGTATGTCGACGGAAAAGCGTGGGATTATGTTGTCCTATTGGATCCAAATGGTGACTTCAAACGTGCCATGGGGGTGAACAATGTACCGCATACTTTTTTAGTGGACACCGAAGGGAATATCGTGTTTTCGCACAACAACTACGCACCTGGTGATGAAGAAAAACTCTACGAAGAGATTAAAAAAATCGCTGTGAAAGGAGCGAATTAATCCGACTAATTTGTACTACTGCTGAATGAAAA
>CAMBMC010000009.1 GCA_945868555.1 Chitinophaga pinensis
GATTGGTAATACGCTTCAAACTCGTAACTCATAACTCGTAATTCATAATTCGTAACTCGTAATTCGTAACTCGTAATTCGTAATTCGTAACTCGTAATTCGTAACTCATAACTCCGTCCGCATCATCCGCCTTTCTTCTTCACTTTATAGCCTTCCTTCGTCATAAGATCGAACACCTTGTCTCGGAAATTTCCTTGAATGAGTATTTCATTGTCCTTGACAGTGCCGCCAACGCCACATTTACTTTTGAGCAGTTTACCCAATTCTTTGAGATCATCTTCTTTACCCACGAAACCTTCTACCAAGGTTACCTCTTTGCCTCCACGCTGTTTGCGATCAATAGAAACATAAAGCAATTGCTGCGCATTGGGTAATGTTTCAATTTCTTCTTCTTCGATAAACTGAAAGTTGAAATCTGGATTTGTAGAATACACCACATTTATTTTTTCTTTCTTCTGTTTTGCCATCAGTATTTTTCAATTATTGCTGTTCGTAGATCATCAGAAAGAATCCCGTCAGGAGCTTTTCTGAATGCTTCGCGCGTCATTTTTGGTGAGCGCACTTCAAAAATAAAGAGTTTTTTTCCAGTTTGCTGAATTGCCTCCACATTCTCCTCAGTCACATCGCTATTTTTCATGATGTACCCATAAATCCCGGGGTAAATACTCTCCGCATAATTAAATTCACTCATCGAATAAATCGATAGCACGGTGTTAAACCCCGCATTTAAAAAGGGCTGAATCCATTCCTTAAGCGAAACATTCACAAGAACAGTAAAGCCCTTGGGGGAGGAATAGCCAAGGTCGACTAAACGGTCAATGATTTGTGCGACATTCACATATTCACCATCGCATTCATTGTAATGTCTCAAATCCAGTACAATTTCCTTTCCTTGTAAGTGATTGGTGTCGATATCTGAAAGTCGCGCAATCTTTTCTTGATGTAAGGTTGAATATTTACCCGTTGAGAGCACTGCGTTGAAGGCATCAGGAATACACCCCGACAGGTTGGTTTCGCTTTCCAACTGAGCATCATGAAACAGCCATAAATCACCATCTGCTGAGAGCTGCACATCCACTTCTACCCCATTGCATCCTTGCATTGACAAAGCTAGATCCACAGCTTCGATTGTATTGTCATGATATACACTGGATATGTTTTCCAATCCAGTTCCGGCATGTCCATAAATCCTTACTGTGTCGTACTGTTTACTTTTTGAACAGCCGAAGGCAATGAGCACTAAAAAAAATATACTACCACGCATATTGAACACCTATTGAACCATAAAACCCGAATGAAGAAATACCGGAGTATTTTTCACTAAATGTATTGTAGATCATTTCATGGAATAAACCACAAGAAGAACTCTGAACAAAGGCCAACTTTTTACCAAAAACCAAGCGATAACCAACAAATGTCTCACTCCAATAATCGGGTCGTCCGGATGCCGAAATGGTAGATAATCTCGAAAGTGACGTAGTAACAATGGGGGCCAAATGAAATACCTTAAAATCGATCAGATTTATTCCATAACCAATCCCGACTCTCGGAAAAAAGCAACCTTGCAAGATCGTGCGCGAGTAACCGATGTCAAATTGACCAAGGACAAATTGTTTTGAACGGGAATGTACCCATTCCAAACCTGTGAAATAATCTGTTTTGGCAATAGATGCGCGCAAGGAAATGGCATTGGAACGTATGTTTTCCTGACTAATACTTGTCAAACTTAAAACGCAAATGAAAACCAAGAGAAATAGACGCATCGTTCAAAGATACACTTTGTGAAAAAAGTTTAGAGCTTTGGGCACTTCTTGCAGTGAACTCCCTTTTTCTTGTATTTTTTGCAGCAGTCTTTCTTTTTTGAACAGGCACATTCTTGACATGTAAATGCCTCAGGCAATATCGGTTTTGTTGAGTTTAGCGTCTGCTTCATTCCTTATTTAGAATAATTCCAAACAAAGATAAAAAGTTCTTTTAAACCTGATACAAACAGAATAAAATTTAAATGATATTTTCAATAGGGTAAGATCATGACAGCCACCCAAATCAGCATGGACTCGTCCGAATCATAGGCCATAAATTTATCGAAAGTGCTGGTGCTATCTCCTCGGTAGATGACCCCATTCTTGAAAGTATACAAGCAATCCATTGAGCTTCGACTGTCGCCGATATATAATTTACCATCGAGCAATGTGAATAGAACATCAAAGGTAGATGTGGAATTTCCCCGATAGATTTTATTTCCGGAAATTGTGTATTTCACATCTGTAAAGAACATGCGTTCTTTCAAATAGACCACATCATTTTTAATGAAGAGTACTTCAATTCTGCCTGTCGGGCCGTTGCGGTAAATTGTTTGTTGTTCACGCTCCCAAACCAAATCATTTGAAAACTTACGGTCAGACAAATAGACCTTTTGACCGAAAGAAGAGAATGCAAGAAGTGTAAAAAAAAGGATGAAAATTCTCATGATCGCGCCAGAGTAACTTCAACGGTTAAGAAATTCGCATCCTCCGAAACAGGTTCAATGGCATAGTACAAGTGATTCCCAGATTTCATACGCATGGTTAAGAATCCAACGCCCGAACCATTTCTTTGCGATAAATATCCATTGCTCAAAATCTCTAAGTATTTATCCTTCAATTCCAACCCGTCCATTGCGTTGATTGAATCCAAATATTCAGTGAGATTAGCAAGATTCTCAGCTGCTACTAAATTTCCAAATACAATTTTGTAATCGTCTTGATTCCGCGCTAATAATAGGTGAGCCATTTGACGTCCATGTTCATCCTTGGCACCATGCAAGCGGATATTCTGAAGTCCTTCAATTAAAATTCCGAACACCCGTTTTACTGCAATTTTCCCATCCCCCGAAGTCACCATCAATTCCTCCACACTTGCTGCGAGACAATTCACCAAATCTTGAGAAAAAGCTCCAATATGAGACACCACAACGGAACGTGGATCTTCTGACGCAAACAGATCCATGTAACGATTGAAATTCAAGCGAATCTCTTCTGAAACCTTATTTTGAATGTCCTCGATCATCTTTCTCAGTTAGGCTTTTACTTCGCTCGAATCAAATGAATGAATCCGTGGTATTGTTTATTTTCTGGAGTATTGATCAAATAGGTATACACCCCTTCTAACAAATCCTGACCGCTCGCATCTTTTCCTCCCCAATCGTTTTGATAGTTTGTGGACTCAAAAACAACATCTCCCCATCGATTCAAAATCAACACCTTTGTTTCTGGCTTGAGATTTTGAATGTCAAAAGTATCGTTGATCCCATCGGCATTGGCAGTGATGACATTCGGAATGATGACTTGTCCATAAACGCTAATCACTTGTGTGATGGTATCCATACATCCGTTGGCATCGGTAATCATCAAGGTAACATCATACAATCCTTCAGCATCGAATGCATACTGAGGAGCTTGGCCAACGAACACTGCTGTATCGATCAACCAATTCCAAGTATTGATATTCGTTCCATTGGAATTGTCGGTAAAGTTGATGGTTTGACCAATATTTGGCGATGATGGTGTCCACGTGAAATCTGCTGTTGGTCCAACTGGCTGATCCAATGCAACAGGACCATAGTTTGTGGTACATCCAAAAGCATCTGTTACAGTTAAATCATAGGAACCGCTGCTTAAGTTAGTTGCATTGATTGCCGTCTGTGAGGTATTTGTCCAAGCGTATGTAAATGGTCCATTTCCAGTGGCTAACAATCCGTTGATGCTTCCTGGTATCAAGCATGTCGGCTGAACGATTTGTAAATTAACATCACTAATGACTGCAGCTGCATCATTGCCGATTGCGATTGTTTCACTATCCGAGCATCCTTGAGAATCAGTAACTGTCAATGTATAATTGCCACCCTGTGCTCCACCGAGATTTAAGCTTGCTGCTGCAGGTGTTGTGTTCCATGAATAGGTGTAATTCGGCGTTCCACCAGTAACCGAAATGCCCGTCACTGTTCCATCTGCTTGACCACAATGCGCTGTAGTAATGACCATGTTCGTCGCATCAATGACTGGAGCATTGTTCTGAACGATTGAAACCGTCAATGCCTGCGAACACCCTTGGTCATCTGTCACCGTCAAATTGTAAGTACCTACAGCAAGACCTGTTAAGTTTAATGTATTCTGATTGTTTGACCATTGCACTTGTGGATTCACCCCACCCGTGATCACAAGTCCTGAAATAGATCCCGTATTTGCAACACACGAAGTTGGTGAAACAAGCATTGCTGAAGCATCCAAAACCAAAGGAATAGGTGCTGTGATGGCATACGGTGTAGAAAGCACTGAACAGCCAAAAGGATCAGAAATCGTCAAGGTATATACTCCTGGAGTGAGTCCAGTTGCATTCAATCCAGACCCTCCACCATTCGACCAAGAATAGGTAAGGTTTGTTCCGGTTGATGTAAGACCTGTGATTGATCCAAGTGTGCCGTCACACAACACATTTGTAGCTACGGCATTGGTTTCGTTTATAGAAGGACCATCGATGTTGCTGACTTGGAAAGGTCCAGCCTGCGTTGTGCATCCCGCCTGATCGGTTACAGTTAAAGCATAAGATCCAGTAAGCAAGCCAGTGAGGTCGAGGCTTGTTTGCGTCGTTCCACTCCAGTTGTAAGTATAATTTGGTGTTCCACCAGAAACGATTAATCCGCTCAAAGCCCCATCCGGTAAGCCACAATGTGCATTTGTGATGGAAATAGCTGAAGCGTTAACTGATGGTGATGAGGAAGCTGCGATGTTGTATGGACCACTATTCGCCGTACATCCATTTACATCCGTTACAAGCAATGAATAGGCTCCACTTGGCTGATTGCTCAATGTTGGTCCCGCGGCTGTATTGCCATTCCAAGCATAGGTCAGTCCTGATCCAGTAGCTGTAATCCCTGTGATTGATCCATTTGCATTCCCACAGGTCGTTGCATTCACAACAACGCTTCCTGCAGAAATAGATGGCCCTGCAACATAAGTTACTATGAATGGTCCTGCAGTGCTCGTACACCCATTGACATCTGTGACTGTTAGTGTGTAAGAACTTGCCGAAAGGTTTATCGGATTAAGTGCGTTTCCTCCTCCATTTGACCAAGAGTAAGATAGTCCTGTCCCCGTAGCTGAAATGCCAGAAATTGAACCCATTGTTCCGTTGCAGTTTTCATTGACCACTAACGCTCCTGAAGAGGTAATCACTGGGCTTCCCGTGTTAACAAGCGCGTAAGGTCCGGAGGTCGCTGTGCAGCCGTTGGCATCTGTAATGGTCAAGGTGTAGTTGCTTGCTGCAAGGCCGGTAAGGTTCAATGTTGTTTGTGTAGTGTTCGTCCATACAATCCCAATTGGATTCGTACCGCCTGAAATGGCTATTCCACTGATGCTCCCGTTTGCTTGGTTGCAGTTTTCATTGACGATAGCCACGGCACCAGCATTGAGTGTTGGACCTGTAATGGAAGGAATGGTAAATGGACTCGAACTTGCCGTACACCCATTCACATCCGTAACAGTCAAAGTATAATTCCCTCCAAGTTGAGAAGATAATGTTGGTCCAGTCGCTGAGTTCCCATTCCAAGAGTAGATCAAGCCGTTACCCGTTGTCGTAACGCCAGTAATCGATCCATTGGCATTTCCACAAGTCGAAGGTGTTATCAGGGCTGAAGTGCTTGTTACTGTTGGACCTGCCGTGTATCCAATCGTGAATGGTCCAGCGTTCGCCGTACATCCATTGGCATCCGTTACCGTTAAAGAGTAAGAACCTGCTGCCAATCCAGTTGGATTAAGCACAGCACCTCCTCCATTTGTCCAAGCATAAGAAAGACCTGTGCCAGATGCTGTTACCCCAGAAATACTGCCCATTGTTCCGTTGCAACTTTGGTTGTTGGTAACAAGCGCTGCGGCATTGATACTCGGACCAGCAATGGCATTCACGACAAATGGTCCTGCTGTTGCTATGCAGCCGTTTTGGTCTGTTACCGTCAACGAATAACTATTGGCTGAAAGACCGGTAAGGTTTAATGTTGTTTGCGTGGTATTCGTCCAAACATTTGTTAGTGGACTTGTTCCACCCGTAACTGTGATTCCTGAAATACTTCCGTTGTTTTGATTACAGATATTGTTGGTGATTGCAACAGCGCCTGAATTGATGCTTGGACCTGCGATGGATGGTATTGAATATGGACCACTGGTCGCTGCGCAACCCGCCGCATTCGTTACGGTAAGGGTATATGCACCTCCCAATTGCCCGGAGATCGTCGCACCCGTTGCAGCCGTGCCGTTCCATGCATAGGTTAATCCAGTTCCCGTCGCTGTAATCCCAGTAATTGCACCGTTCGCATTCCCACATGTCGAAGGAGTAATGACTACAGAAGCAGCATTGATGTTTGGTGCAGCCGTAAATCCAATGGTAAAAGGACCTGCATTCACTGCGCAACCATTGGCATCCGTTACGGTCAATGTGTAATTTCCAGCCACTAAGTTGGATGGATTCAACGAAGTTCCGCCGCCATTCGACCAACTGTATGACAATCCTGTTCCTGTTGCTGTTATTCCAGTGATTGAACCCAATGTCCCGATACAGCTTTGGTTGTTTAGCACAGCAGCGGCTGAATTCACAATTGGGCCAGCGATTCCTGTCAATGTATAGGGTCCTGAGGCAGCGAAGCAGCCATTCACATCCGAAACTATTAGTGTGTAAGTCCCTGCTACCACATTGATAAGATTTCCATTAGGCGTAGTCGTTCCGCTCCAGCTATAGGTCAGTGTAGGTGTTCCTCCACTCGCCGTTAGACCGGTAATTGATCCTGGTGTTGAGCATGTTGGATTGGTTAACACTGCCGTTCCACTAATTGTTGGAGATGGGTTGACGGTAACTGTAACTGGAACCCGAAATGTTCCCGGACAAACACCAACATAATAGGTCGTCGTCGATGTGAGGTTTGGTGTCACATATGTGTTCGTGTTTGTTGCTACCACAGTTGTACCAAATGGCGTTGTGTACCATGTCAACTGTCCCGGTAAAGTTCCTATGACATTGACTGTCAACGTCGCGCTTGTTCCCGCACAAATTGTTTGGTTATTTGGGGTAATATTAAAAATAGTTGTTGCAGAACCTGAAATCCCTGAAGCGCCATTTGTTGCGCCATTCGGCGTAAATTCAGTCACGTGTGCCGAATTGCTCGTTCCTGAGTTTCCACCTGAAACATTTTGTCCAGCGGAACCTGAAGTCAAGGAAATACTTCCTCCTGCACCCGCACCTCCTGGTCCTGATCCTTCAGCCACTGATCCAAGACCAACAGATAAAACAACATTTCCCCCTGCTCCTCCTCGCGCGTTGAGAGAAATAGTTGCTGGGATTGCAGTCAGATTTTTCACATAGATTGAACCGCCTGCGCCGCCGCCGCCAGCTCCATCATTTCCTTTTTTGTTGTTAGACGATGGAAATGGGCTTAGCGCTTGATTGTTTGGATTGGTATTTCCCCCTACCGCACCATCTGACTCTAAACTTCCTGAACCACTGATGTTTCCGTAGCATGTAACGAAAACAATTCCTCCGCCTGCACCGCCTAAACCACCTTGACCACTATCTTGATCTCCGGCGCCACCACCGCCACCCATGAAGAGGCGCGTTGCATCATACGCCAAAGGGTGACCTCCTAGTCCACCATTCACTTTTCGCGTATCACTTGCACCGGGACTCCACGCCGTATTGTTAGGTCCTGTAAGCGTTGCGTCAACATTCACTGTCGAAAGTGAGTATCCTCCGCGACCTCCGCCAGGACTTATAGAACCAGCAAATCCTGCCAATTCCAAGTTCCATGCGATCGCCGAAGCTGTTGTTGAAGGAACACCTTTTCCTGAATAGTTCACCGGGTTTGCAGCGACATTTGCTCCACCGCCGCCGCCAGCATTCTGGATTCCGCCGCCGCCGCCGCCATTGGCTGGTGAACCGCGCCCATATCGGGAAAATACCAAATCATATTCTGTTGTAAAACCTCCAACTCCTTCTCCTTTACGCGCCCCTTGGGATGTCAAATTCGACCCCAAATAAGAGCTACCATTGCCTGGTCCATCGCCACTAATATTCGTCTGACCAGCTGTTCCCGTGTTGTCCGCAACTCCTCCACGGAATCCGCGAGTTGACGCTGAAATTTTCGTTCCTGCATTCAAAACAATATTACCATTTGCCTCAACGGCAACAACACCACCGATATTTCCATCCCACGCCAAAGGAACAATTGAAGCAGTTCCCGTGAGTGTTAATGAACTGTATCGAGGAATGCGGACAACCTGAACATGACCAGCAACGGTATACGTATTTTGAAGGTTACATTGCAAGGTAATCACATTGCCAGCAACACTGCGTACCTCAATTTGCTCAAATTTTCCAGCGTTGTTGTAAGCCGTAATTTTCCCCCACTCCTGAGGATACTGGTTCCAATTTAATGTCGACAAGTAAGCGCCAGGAACGGTGTAATTTCCTCCCCAAGTTGCTGTTGGTGTCACATCAATGTCCATCGACGCACCCTGCATTTGAATGATCATGATTAAATCCCCAGCGGCAATGGCTGTTGATGTCCAAATCCCCCCAGTTAAGGTAGCGATATTGCTTACCGTTATGGTGTTGGCCCCTGTCGCAGTGACAGTTGCATAGGTATTGACTTGGGTGTTCGCTGCGCTGACATTTCCGACACCATCTTTTCCGCGTTGTGAAAAAGAGGAATTGGAAAGTCCGGCAATGAAAACAGTGGAGAGAAAAAGAGTAAAAAGTTTCATCAGTTAAGCTAGTTTCGCAAAGCAAAGACGAAAATACGGAGAAAAAAGTTGGCTACAAATATCCCTTTTTTAATTCTTCAAAAATTGTCGCTACTGCAGGGCAAACGAGTGTGTTTTTCTCAGTAATTCCAAGAATTTGAATCATGTTTTTTCGATCCGTATGTGGATATTCCCGGCAAGCCAAAGGACGGTACTCATAAACAGAGCATTTGTTGTCATTTCCTAAAAAAGCACAGGGCGATTTCTGCAAGACATAATCACTCTCTTCGTCCATTTTTAGATAGGCAGAAACAAAGTGACTTTCTTTCATTTTCAGATGCTTAGACAAACGTTTGATATCAATATCTCGAAAGATCGGACTGGTCGTAGAACAGCAATTGGCACAATCCAAGCAATCAATTTTCTTAAACGCCTTTTGATGTAGATCATGAATCTTGGCGTCAAGGTCACGCGGCTTCCTCTTTTTTAAACGCTCAAAAAACATATGTGTTTCAGGCTGTTCTACTTGCGATTTATCAAGTATACCTTTAAATTGTGCATTGATTTTTCCCATTCTATAACTCTCTTCCTTCGAACATTTCTATCTTCGGTACGAAATTACGAAAAGATGGAGAAATTTGATCTAGTGGTCATTGGAGGAGGTCCCGCAGGATATGCAGCGGCAATGCGCGCTATTGATTTTGGGAAGCGTGTTTGTTTGATCGAAAAAGACAAGGTTGGTGGCGCAGGTGTTTACAATGGGGCTCTTTCATCCAAAACACTTTGGGAACTATCGAATCGGGTTTCTGGCATCAACGATACCATTGTTTCTGAAGGACGCAAACCCTATGAAATATCTTGGAGTGAGGTGAAACGCACCTTGGCTGAAGCCATTTTTGAACGCAAGTTTCAGTATTCGTGCCACATCAAATTGTTACAAACGGAATCGATGCAGAATCTCCTTCATTATGTGCGTGGAGAAGGTTCCTTTCTTTCTAAAAATGAAGTACTCGTTTCACACGAAGGCGAAACAAAAACGGTCTGGGGAGAAAATATCTTGCTCGCCACCGGAAGTCGACCGCGTTATGTTCCGAATATCAAAGTGGACGAGAAAAGTATCCTCACGAGCGATGGAATTGATCAGATCGAAGATTACCCAAAAAGTCTTGTGATTGTTGGGGCTGGGGTTATTGGATGTGAATATGCAACCATTTTCTCCAATTTCGGAAAAACCAAAGTATACATCATTGATCGTCAAGACCAAATCTTGCCCTTTGAAGATGGCGATATCGCTAAACTCGTTGCTGGGAATTTTCAAGAGAAAGGCATCACCATTCACCACAATGCTCAACTTGAGCGGATGGAAACCATCAATGGAGAAGTTGAATATGAACTATCCTATCCCGATGGTTCACGAGAAATTATTCGAGTCGAGAAAGCGCTTTTATCCATTGGACGAATTCCAAACATTGAAAAACTCAACATCGAAAACGCGGGGGTGCTTATGTCCAAGCGTGGCATCCACATCGGCGACGAAGATACCCGCACCAACATCCCAAATATTTATGCCGCGGGAGATGTGTCAGGACGTATTGCCTTGGTAAATATGGGTGAACTGGAAGGACGTCATGCCGTAGAAAAAATGTTCGGCAACAAAGCAAAGCCTTTGAGCTATGACACCATTTGCACCATCATGTTTTTAAATCCTGAAGTTGCTGCCGTTGGCATGAATGAATCGCAGTGCATCGAAAAAAATATTCCTGTCAAAGTGGTGAAACTGGATTATTCGCTCATTACCCGTGCGATTGCCATGCGAAAGACCCAAGGGTTCTTTAAAATTATTGTGACGAACGATGACGAGATGCGGATTTTGGGAATGCGCGCTGTGGGTGAACATGCTTCGACAGCCATCCAAGCAGTGGGATTATTGATTAAACTTCAAATGCCGATTGAGGTACTTTCTGAGTTGATTCACCCTCATCCATCCATAGTAGAAGGCATTCAGGATTGCGTGCGCATGTTGCTCAACACATCTGTGTTCAAGTCTTCGGTATTTAAAGACAAGATGGCTTGTTATTCCTTGGTTGATGGGGTGAAGACTCCCTTGGATCGACTTTGATGAAAAATTAAGGGTTAAGAATTAAAAATTTGATGCTGCGCAATTTGATGCCTTCGGCAATTTTTTAATCGTGATTAGACCAAAGACCCTTCTTCGCGCTTTGAGCTTCGAAGGATAGACCCGCTGCGCTATAAGACAAAAGACAAAAAGACTTGATCTTTTTTCACTGTCTCGCTTGACTGGTTTCTAAGGACTAAAAGTAATTCGTAACTCGTAACTCGTAATTCGTAATTAGTCATTCGTAATTAAAAAATCCATCGCCTACTTCCCCTTCAGCTCCATCGCTTTCAAGGTATTGATCATCAAAGACGCAATGGTCATTGGACCGACACCACCAGGCACCGGGGTAATCCAAGCACATTTCGGAGCGACATTCACATAGTCGACATCACCGGTTAATCGCCAACCGCGAGCGCGAGAAGTATCTGCAATGCGTGTAGTTCCTACGTCGATGACAACAGCGCCCTCTTTCACCATATCGGAAGTGATGAAATTTGGTTGTCCGATGGCAGCGATAAGAATGTCAGCTGTCAAGCATAGCTCTTTTAAGTTGCTGGTTCGACTATGCGCCAGAGTCACGGTGCAATTGCCTGTCGAAGTATTTCTTCCGAGCATGATACTCAAAGGAGTACCAACAATATTTGAACGACCGATGATGACACAATTTTTTCCTTCCGTTTTGATTTGGTTTCGTTTGAGAAGCTCCACAATTCCTGCTGGTGTTGCAGGCAAGAAACCGGGAACATTCAATATCATTTTCCCTAAGTTTTCAGGATGAAAGCCATCCACATCTTTTTTCGGGTCGATGGCAAGCGTAATTTTTAATTCATCGATGTGCGCTGGAAGTGGCAACTGAACGATGAATCCATCGATGCTTTTGTCCTCGTTGAGTGACTGTACCTTTGCAAGGAGGATGTCTTCAGGTACCGATTCATCATAACGAATCAGTGTACTTTCAAAACCAATTTGATCACAGGCCTTGACTTTAGCGCCAACATAGGTCAGGGAACCACCGTCATTTCCTACAAGAATCGCTGCCAAGTGTGGAATTTTCTTTCCATTTCTTTTTCGCTCCTGCACTGCTTCCGACAATTCTTTCCGAATACTTTCTGCTGTTGCTCTACCGTCAAGGATCTGCATGATGTTCAATTTTTCGGCAAAGATACATGGGATGGTATGGAAACGAAAACAGAACTTTCATTACTTATGCACAAAATTCGTATACATTTGTCCAAAAATTACACGATGAAACGCTGGACACTTATACTTTTTGGAGCGCTAACTTTTTCAAGTTTTAGTCAGGTCGAAGCCATAGAATTGGGAATGGATGGATATTTTGGGGCATCCACTCTCGGCGGTGCTTTCGGTTTTGGGCCAAAAGTAGGATTTCGGATGAATGAAAATTTTATTCTTGGACCAACATTCCGTTACCAGCGCACATGGTCTAAACCTGTTCAAGGAACAGACTTCAGTTTCAATAATTTTGGTGGTGGTTTCTTTTTGCATGGACGTTATAAAAACACGATTTTCGGAGGACTAGAAGCCGAGATGGTCAAGACAAATTATGTTTGGGATCAAACCGCTATGTTCAAAAGATTTATCCCGACTATTTTTCTTTGTGCAGGTTTTTCGCGAGAATTTAAAAGTACCATTCGCTTGAACGTTGGACTTTACTACGATGTAATCAACGGTAAAAACAGCCCCTATCGAGACTCGTACTTGATTACAATTAAGGATCCAACAACTGGAATGGTCGTAAACCGACTTCCATTGATTTATCGCCTTTCGTTTTACTTCACACTTTGGGACAAGCCTGAGCGGGGTCAAAAGGAAGAGGTTGAGGAAACGTGGTAGGGAAAAAACTCTCCCACAAAAAAAGGCCTGATTTCTCAAGCCTTCATTTTTAATTCTTATTTCTTCATTTTTAATTCCCTGGAATCGCTGTGTTCGGATTAGGCTTCACAAATGTTCCTTGCTTGGCGTAATCCAACAATTCGATCACGAAGCACAAAGACTCACGTCCTGCTTCTTCGCCATAGGCCAAATCCCAAGGTAAATACAAACGATACGTTCCACCTTTTTTCATCTTGGGTATGGCAAAAGACCATCCTGGAATCACGCCACCATTGAGTTGAAGCGCAACAGCATCAGTAGTTCCTCGCTCTTTCTTCATCTTGTAAGAATCTTGGATGGTATCGCCAACAGCTGAAGTGAGTATGTATTCGACTTTTACATCGTCCGTTGCCGATGGATATCCACCAGTTCCTTCTTTAATGACTTGAATCACAACACCGTTATCAAAAACTTTCGCTCCAGGAATCTTGCGCGCCTTGGCCATCATTTTCTTTCCATTTGCTTCATTCACCTCCGCGATAAAACTTCCAATAATGGCTTGTTTTTGCGGTTCGGTCAATAAGGTGTCGATGTTTAAAATCCCGTGTTTAAAACCAATGCGCACCATCTTCAAATCCACTTCCGACATGGCATTCAAACGTTTCATGTCCTGGTAAAAGCTAAATCCTGTGATTCTACCCAAGCATACGGCACCTTCTTTGGCGTACTTCTCATTGAAATCTTGCTTGTTCGAACCAAACAATTGCTTCAAGGTGGATTGACAATCCTGCGGAAAAGCACCAACTAGATTTTCATTGAATCCTTTCGATACAAGTTGCATGTCCAACTTCGCGATATTTGGATCTTGACCGCCAACAACGGAGTTTTTGTACATTCCACCCAAGACATACGATACCGTGTCTTTGTGAGTTTTTAAAATAACAGCAGCTTCTTCACCTGCCTGTGTTTCCTCAGCACCGCAAGACGCCATGAATAAGGCCGGTGCGAGAAGAATTAATCCAAATCTTTTCATGAAGCAATTTCTAAAAGTTCAACATCAAAAATCAATGCACTGTACGGTTTGATAGGTCCGCCTGGGTGTGGGTGTGCCCCATAAGCCAATTCTTGAGGAATGTACAAACGGTATTTCGATCCAATACTCATCAGTTGCAGCGCCTCTGTCCATCCTGGAATCACTTGAGAAACTCCAAATGTAGCTGGCTGACCGCGATGCACTGAACTATCGAACACTGTTCCATCCGTCAAGGTTCCATGGTAATGCACTGTCACGGTATCCGTTGCTGCTGGTTTTGCGCCATCACCCGCCGTTACGACTTCGTACTGCAATCCTGTTGCTGTGGAATGTACTCCCTCTTTCGCGGCATTCTCGTGCAAGAAAGCTTCTCCAAGCGTTTTGTTTTGGGCAAACTCTTGTTCGGTAGCAGCCTGCAAATAATTTTGTATGATTGTATTGGCCATTTCTGGCGTGTATTTCATTTCTTTCCCTTCAAAGGCATCGCTAATTGCTTCTGCCAATACGGAGGTATCGATTCCACTTAGGTTTTGTTCCATTAAACTTCCGGCGATGCTCATGCCCACACAGTAACTTACTGCTTTTACTTCTTCTGTCATTTTGTTGATTTTTCACAAAGGTACTTATTTGTTGGGCAAGGCAAATGAAAATTTGATCCCTGCGGGAATTTGATGCTACGCCCGCCACAGCAGATTGGGAAACAATTCAGAATTTAATTCCTTCGGGAATTGTTGAAAATTACACCAGTGTTGTTCAATTCAATTTGCGTAGCAATCAAATTTCAAATTACGAAGTATCAAATTCTAAGAAAATCCTTTGTTAAACCATAAAATCCTTGTATTTTTCGACGTGTTTAATTGAAATATCATGAAAAAAATCATTCTTTTCACACTAGCCATAGGAATTGTTGCCTCACTTTCATCGTGTAAAGGCAAATATGACAACAGCAGTGCTCCCAAAATCAATGCGACGGTGGAATCTGCTTTTTCGGAATTTTCCAACATGGCTGATCAAGCCGTAACAGGTAATTTATTTTATTACAAAAACGGAACGCTGATTGTCAATGACGTAGCATCCGGAACTGTAAACAATGACATTAAAGCTCCTTGCAGTGTGGTTATTACCCTTGACACATTAAACTCTGCAAAAACCATCACCATAGATTGGGGTACGAGCAATTGTGACTGCAACGATGGAAAGCAACGCCGTGGTAAACTCATCACTACTTTTACTGGTTCATACTATGCCCAAGGCACTGTGATTACGCATACGCCTATCGATTATTATGTGAATGACAACAAAGTCGAAGGAACTAAAGTTGTTACGAACATGGGATTGAACACACTCGGACAACCGTATTACAACGTAGCCATTGATGGTGTTGTTACCCTTGCAACCGGAGAAATCGTGAACTACACTTCATCGCGTGTCAGAACATTCACCAATGGTTTTACAACACTTTTAAACTTCTACGATGACGAATACGACATCACCGGAACAGCCAATGCGACTGTCGTAAATGGTGACGGATATGTAGCGAGCATCACCTCACCACTGCACATCAAAATTGGTTGTGGCTATGTGACAAAAGGTGAATTAGAAATTACACCAACTGACAAACCCGTGCGCATCATCAATTATGGCGATGGAACGTGCGATGGGACCTTTACGATTACCATCAATGGGAATACATATACGGTTATGGGGTAGTTTTTAGTTTTTAGTTATTAGGTTGTTAGGTTGTTAGTTAGTCACTATTGACAAAAGAACGCTGCGCTGATGGACAAGGGACAAAAGACTTAAAAAAGTTACGAGTTATTAGTTAAGAGTTACTGCTGACAAAAGACACTTCTACTCTCTATGAGCTTCGAAGGGCAAGGGACCGCTGCGCTGATGGAGCATAGAACATGGACTGTATCAATCTTCGAATTGAATAACAAATTCATAATTCCTAATTAGACAAAAGACCCTTCAGCCGCGGCTGACTATAAGACAAAAGACACAAAGACTTGATCTTTTTTCACTGTCAAGATTAACTGATTTTTTACGACTGAAAGTAACTCGTAATTCGTGGCTTCGAGTCTGCTGGCGCACCTCAGCCACCTAATTCGTAACTAGTAATTAGTAACTCGTAACTAAAGAAGGCTATTGTTTTGTCTTTGTAAAGTTGAAGTTATAGGTCATAGACAACTGCAGCGTGTGATTGCGTTCTGCCTTGATTCCGTCAGCTTTTACGACATATTGGTTCATATAGCCAAGTTGTAGATTGAAATCTTTGGTAAAACGCCAACCCAATGCTCCATACAAACGGTTTTGATCCAAGATATTTTTCCCTATTCCTTTTCCAAATCCCAAGAATGGTTCATCGTAAATACTCAAAAATAAGGTATTGTCTTTCATTTCTTTGTGGCTCAAAGGTAAGGTAATCATCACGCGATAACGAATTCGGTTTCTGAAGGCGTATCCAATTTGTTCATCAACTCCAGCTATTCCAAGCTTATATTGTTCAACGAAGCGTTGTTCCAAGCGATAGCGGTGCTGAATATCAACGCGGCCAAGCTTGTTTTTCACAATAAATTGTTCCCAAATTCGATGTTCATTGAACGAATGAGAAACTGGTTGGTCTCCGTATTCGAAGGTTTTAATCCACCCGTAACCCACTGTCCATTGCGATTGATTTTTCGCATAATAGTCAAGCCCCAAGCGAAGCAATGACTGTTGCCAATCCTGAAAAACATTGGCACTTTCATCTCGGCCTGCACGACGCCATTGGTATTCGGTGTGAAGTCCCCAACGGTCATTGATTTTATGGTTTCCAAAATACATAATCCAGCCATGGTTTTGCGGCGAAATTATCTTTTGGGAAGAAACAGTGTGCATTGCTGGAAAGATGGTAACACACAAAATAATCAGCTTTCTTATCATGGCTTGCGCTTACGATGAACTGACAGCTTATGTTTCGATATCGGTGTAAACTCGTCAATTCCCATAATCAACAAATGTCCACCTTCCGTTTCAAAATCATCTTTCAAGTGGTGAAGTGTTTCGATGACCGAGTGATCTACCAATACGCAGTCGCTCACATCCAGAACAACATCTGAAGTCAAAGGGAACTCTAAAAGTTTATTTTTCACTTTAATAAAGTTGCTAAACACATCTGCGCGATTGACTTGTAGATGATTTAATCGTTGAATCACACAATGTATTGCTAAACAAATTGATGGCTATTGCTAAGGCGACACCACACTATTTCTTTAACAAACGTTGACATGGCTAATGAAAATTGATCGAAATTGTCAAAAGTTCTGAATTCAATCCATCGTTATCCGTCACAAGAACACAATTCATTTTATCTCCTTGACTTTCAACGATTGTTATGGACTCTACCTTAAACTTTTCGCGTTTGTCCTTTCCAACAAGTTGCACAGTTTCTGGCCTATAATGCTGTTGAATATTTTCCAAATCAATTACTCCAAGATAACTGCCCAATATTTCACCGTCCTGCACCCAATCGTCTGTATCCTCAACCGATGCAGTAAAAACAATGCGGTTGTGCTCCTGATCTCCAGCTGCTCCTGAGAATCCAGCGCGAATGTCATTCATTTCAGGCAAGTCAATTGAATAAACCTTTAATTTCAATATGGTTGACTCATCGTGTATAAAGTCCATAAAATGTTCAACATTCATCACAATCAACTTATTCTTCCCCCGATTGAATAGATAGAGTTTTCCGTTGACCTCAGCCGCAGCTTCGATGTTCAATTCACTTGCTTCAAGTTTTGCTTCATCTCGAATTTGATCGTACAGATTTTGTAGTGAAAAGGTTCGTATTTTATTTTTCTCTTGTAAATCAATGACCTTACCCTCAAAACGATGCGGTTTTTTTGATCCAGAACCAAAAACAAAGAGATACAACTTTCCTTTCCATGAAATTTTTGTCATCGCTTCGAAATCGTGTTTCTCAGCTTTCGGCAATATTCCCTCATTGTTGGGCAGGTAGTCACCCAACATATATTGTGCAGTGCGACTGAATGAAGTATCCAACACATAAATGAAAGGTGCGTTATCTCCAATAACAAAATATGAATTGTCGATGTATTCTATTCCAGATGCAGATGGGACATCGGTTAATTCCCGAATTGATTTTACCTCACATTTCATGTTCTCCTGTGGTTGACACGATGATAGCAGCGCAAAGATGCCGATGACTTGAATCCAATTTTTCGGAGTTCCCACTTATTTCAATCCAAAATGCTTTTCTGCTTCTTCAGCGATATATCCTCCAATAGCTAGGGATGCAGTAGCAGCAGGTGAAGGAGCGTTCAAGACATGGATTGAACGTCCGTGGTACTCGATTCGGAAATCATCTCTAGTATCTCCATCTTGAGCCAATAAAAGGGCACGTACACCTGAACGACCAGGATGAATGTCTTCCATGGTCAATGAAGGAATCATGCGCTGAAGTGTTTTCAAGAACAAGCGCTTCGAAAATGCTCTGCGGTATTCATTGATACCGAAAGACATGTTGTTGAAGAATAACTTCCACGTACCCCCATAGGTCAAGGCATCTACAGTATCGCGCAAAGAGAAGTCTGTCTTTCCGTATCCTTCTCGCTTAAAGGTAAACACGGCATTCGGGCCACATTCAACTTCTCCATCGGTCATTCTGGTAAAATGAACCCCTAGGAATGGAAATTCTGGATCAGGAACAGGATAAATCAGATTTTTCACTTTATGCTTGGCCTCTTCGGTGAGTTCGTAATAATCTCCTCGGAATCCGACTACCTTTTCTTTTAAGTTTACCCCATCCTTCTTGGCCAATCGATCGGCTTGTAATCCGGCACAGAAAACAAGGTATTTCGCTTCGAATGCGCCTTTATTGGTAATGATCTTCGATGTTTCTTCTCCTTTTTCGATGCTAAGAACTTCATGACCGAGATGCATTTCACTTTCTGAATTGATTGCCAAGGCGAGTTCAGCCATTTTCTCAGTCGCGCCTCTAAAATCGATGATCCCTGTGCATGGCACCCAGATTCCACCGATACTTTCAACGTATGGTTCGATGTCTTTTACTTCAGCGGCAGTAATCTTTTGAATCCCTTCAATTTCATTTTCTAGCCCTGTTTTAAATACTTTCTCCAAATTCGGGAGTTCTTTTTCATTGGTGGCAACAACCACTTTCCCGCACACATCGTGAGCAATTCCATATTCTTTAGCAAAAGCAACCAATTCGTGTCGGCCTTGAATGCAGTTTCTTGCTTTAAGTGATCCTGGCTTGTAATACAACCCAGAGTGGATAACACCTGAATTGTGACCTGTTTGATGATAGGCCAATTTGTCCATCTTCTCAATCAATATGATTTTCAAGTTTGGATTTTTCTTTTGGAGCTTATAAAATGTGGCTGCTCCAACGATGCCTCCACCAATTACTGCGATATCAAATGCCATTGCCTG
>CAMBMC010000010.1 GCA_945868555.1 Chitinophaga pinensis
CAAAAGGGAATGGTACAATCACATTGCCTGTTGGTGAAACATTTGAAAAAGCTTTCCGTTTAAGAAGAAACACATCTACATCTGTATTCAACTCTTTGATCACAGGATGGCAAAAAGGTCTTTCTGTTGAAGGAACTGCTGCAGAAGCAAATGTAAACGCTGATTCATTGGTTTTTGCTTCGAATACATTGTCAAACATGGCTCCTGCAAACTGCGTTACCGGAAATGCAGCATTTTATGGTAACTTCTTTAATGCGGATGGAAATGATTCAACATCAACAATCGCTCAGGTGAACTGGGTGAACTTGTTCACGACTTTGGGTACAACACCAGATGCTCGTTTGAATACAAGTTCGGTTGCTTCTTCTGGAGCTAACTTCACTCACATTAAGTTCTACAATGTAGCAATGCCTACAGTAGCATCAAGTGCAGTTGAATATTGCCAGGATGAAACAGCAGTAGCACTCGTTGCAACAGCTTCCGCTGGAAATACATTAAACTGGTATACGCAAGCAACAGGAGGTACAGCATCAACAACTGCTCCTGTGCCAAGCACAACAACACCTGGTACATCCAATTATTATGTAAGTCAAGCAAACGCTGCTGGTGATCAATCAATGCGCGTTCTTGTAACAATTACAGTTCATGCGACACCATCTACACCTACAATTTCTGCAAGTGGTGCAACATCTTTCTGTACAGGCGGATCTGTAGTATTGACTTCTAGCCAAGCTTCGGGAAATGTTTGGTCAAACACTGCAACAACAGCGGCGATCACAGTTTCAGCTTCTGGAACTTTCTCAGTAACCTATACAGACAATAATGGTTGTTCAGCATCGTCTTCAGCAACAACTGTAAACGTAAGTAACGCACCGGTACCAACAATCAACGCAACTGCAACTGCTGCATGTAGCGGTGATACAATCGTTCTTACATCATCTACAGCTGATTCTTACCTTTGGAGTAACATGGCTATGACACAATCGATTACTGTTACATCTACTGGAAACTACACGGTGACTACAACAAATGCTGATGCATGTGAGGGTGTTGGAACTTCTGCTCCTTCTGCCATTACTTTCGGTACTACACCTACAGCTAATGCAACGTTTACAGTAAACGGAAATGTAGTGACATTCACAAACACATCTACAGATGCAACATCATATTCTTGGGACTTCGCTGACTTCTCAGGATCATCTGCTGCTTCTCCAGTGCACGCTTTCGCTGCAAACGGATCGTATGATGTTGTATTGACTGCAATCAACGGAAATTGTACATCTACATTTACAATCACTGTAGCAATCACTGTAGGATTGGAAGAATTTACAGGTCTTACAGAAGTGGTTTTGTTCCCTAACCCAACTAGCGGTGAAACTGTTTTGACATTCTCTTCTGAAACAAATGAGACTGCTCAAACAATGATCATCGATCAACTTGGTAAGGTTGTTTCTTCAGCAAGCATTGAAATAAATGCTGGTGCAAACACACTTACAATCGATGCCAATCAACTTGGAAACGGTATGTACACACTCTTGTTGAACACAGGTCGTGGAAGCATCGTTCGCAAAATGATTGTTCAAAAATAACATACACAAGGGCTGCTCTTCGGGGTAGCCCTTTTTTTTTATCCCATGGAAAATTTAAAAGGACATACCATTCTTCTTGTAGACGACGAGGCAGATATTCTCGAGTTTCTTACGTACAATTTGAAGAAGGAAGGGTATAAAGTTTTTACAGCATCCAATGGAGAAGATGGAGTGAAAATGGTGCAGCAATATTCACCCTCACTCATTCTAATGGATGTAATGATGCCCGTAATGGATGGAATCGAAGCGTGTCAGTTTATCCGCAAAGACCTGAACATTACACAACCAATCATTGCATTTTTAACATCGCGCGCTGAGGATTACGCACAAATTGCAGGATTCGAAGCAGGTGCAGATGATTACATTTCAAAACCAATTCGTCCAAGATTACTGATCAGTAAAGTAGAATCACTCTTGCGACGCTTAACTCGCCCTGTTGAGGCGCAGGAAACGGTGAATAATGCACGTGTCAAAATTGATCGTGAAAAGTTTATCGTAGAAGTGGAGGGGAGGAAAATCCTCCTACCTAAAAAAGAATTTGAATTACTTGAATTGCTTGCGAGCAGACCAGGTAAAGTATATACAAGAGAACAAATTTTAACCATTGTTTGGGGAAATGAAACGATTGTTGGAGAACGAACAATCGATGTTCACATCCGTAAATTGCGTGAAAAGCTAGGAGATGATTATATTCGCACTATAAAAGGAGTCGGATATACATTTAGCGAATAGTGAAAAACTTCAAACCGATACATTTACTCATTGGCGGAAGCGCCATCACCTTCATTTTAACCTTCATTGTAACGGTTATTATTGATTTTCAAGTGCTCAACTTTCCATTTTGGGTATTGATTGGACTCCCTTTTTTATCTGGGTTGATTTCTTTTGGTGTCTTCTACTTCTTCATCACGTATTTCATAAATGATCGATTAAAGCTTTTATATCGTTCCATTCGAAAGGGAAAAATCACTGCTGAAAATGATCTGAGGTTTCGAATTACAGATGATGTCATTGCTGATGCCGAAATGGAAACCAACCGCTGGACGGAAGAACGAAATGTAGAAATCTCGCGTTTAAAGGAACAAGAGGAATTTCGCCGCGAGTTTCTTGGAAACCTTGCCCACGAATTAAAAACCCCCGTTTTCGCCATTCAAGGATATGTGGATACCTTATTGGAAGGTGGATTGGAAGATGAACTAGTGAATCGCATGTTTCTTGAACGTGCTTCAAAAGCAACAGATCGCATGGCTCATATTCTCGATGACCTCGATCAAATTACTCGCCTTGAAGCTGAATCGCTGCGTTTGGAAATCCGTTCTTTTGACATCGTTGAACTTGTAAAGGAGATCATCGAATCGCTCGACATGAGAACAAAAGAAAAGGAAATTTTCATCGTATTCTTGAAGGATTATAATTCAATTTATGTTGACGCTGATCGCTCAAAAATAGCCCAGGTTCTTACGAATTTATTGGTCAATTCAATTTTTTACGGAAATCAAAAAGGAGAAACCATTATTCGTTTTCATCAGATGGATGAAATACTGACCATTGAGATTTCGGACAATGGTTTAGGTATCGATGAGGTTCACCTGCCTCGTCTGTTTGAACGCTTTTATCGTGTAGAAAAAAGCCGAAATCGCAATGAAGGAGGTTCAGGACTTGGATTGGCAATCGTGCGGCATATTGTTGAATCACATGGTCAATCGATTTCTGTGCGCAGTACTGTGGGCATTGGTAGTACATTCTCTTTTACGCTTGATCGAAGTAAAAGTCAGTCGGGAGGACTCTATTCTTCTCGCGGTATTCAGATTAAATAACGTTTAGATTTCACGCAATTTCTCCGCGATAGCGGCATAATCCATATCACTGCAATCGATGGAATGAATGTTTTCGGACTTGCATTTGCTCAGCAAATACGCATAGGCTCGGTCATAATAGCCGAGGGCAATTTCAAAAGCAGCATTTATCTCATGATTGTCCAAGTGAAGCAATGCTTGCTTAACATGTTGCGGTCCAAGTCGCTTTCCAATACGTTCCATTGAGGTTCTCAAGTCAGCAATTGGGAAATGGCCATAGTCATGCAGTATTTGATTCAGTCGTTCGGTATCTGTGCGTTGAACCTCAGTTACTGGCGCTTGTTTCATTTGATTCCACAAGTCCTCAGGGATAACCTTGTCTCCAATTACTCTGCTTTCGTCTTCAATCCAAATGGTTCGTGTGTGATCCATGGTAGTGAATTCTTCAAACAAAGCGTTTTCGAAGGATTCTTGGTTGGGTTGTGGCCCCATTCCAATCGCGCCAAACGATGACCCTCTGTGCCTTGCCAATCCTTCGAGATCGATAATTTGTTCTCCTAAAGTTTTGAGAGCGGCCAAAATTTCTGTTTTCCCTGAACCTGTTTTGCCACTGAGCAGTTGAATGCGGTACTTTTCTTGAAAGGATTGATGAACTGCCCCACGATACGCTTTGTAACCTCCATCAAGAACAATGGCTTCATACCCATAATAATGCAGCAAAAAAGCAAAAAATTCGCTTCGCATGCCCCCACGCCAGCAATTCACCAAGGCACGTCCATCAGGCGACACTTTTATCCCTTTACGCAGCAAGGCACTCATATTCGGTCCCGTCAGTTCCAAGCCTTTTAAAACCGCTGTTTGTCTGCCATGCTGCTTATACACTGTGCCGACAATTTTGCGTGCCTCATTGTCTAAAATAGGAATATTCAGTGCGCCGGTAATATGCCCCTCCATATATTCTCCTTGGCTGCGAACATCAATAATGGGAAGCACTTTTCGCAATAAAAGAAATTGATTGATGGGAATTTTTTTTACCATTATTTTTTTGTCTAGGGCTAAAAAAAAGCAGACTGAAGTCTGCTATGATCTACTGAAGTTCCTGTTATTTAACGAGTGTAATTCCGTCCGCCTCGAAGTTGAGTTTAAACTCAGGTTTCGTAATTTTTTCGATTTCTTCTTTACTTTTTCCTGCATCTTCGGCAAAATGGCGCAATAAATCTACGCTGATGGTGTCCATATAGGCGATGCCATGCAAATAGGCCTGTGTCCCAATCTTCGTTTTTGGTGGGATGGTAAAGTGATCTTTGAACCGTACCATAAACGTTTCACCATTGCCCTTGTCAACATTGATCCAACAACCGGCTTTTGAGCAAACTTCCTCAATAGGTGCGAGGAATGTAAAGGTTTGTTCTCCTTTTTTTGTGTCAAATGCCTCAAGCATTTCTTTCACATTCATGGCATCTACAGTATCCACGTTTACTGGACCGTAACTTTTTCCAAGTACAATAGAATTCTTAGGTTTATCGTCACCACAAGAGAAAAGAACTATGGCTGTTAATGAGACGACAAGGAGCTTTTTCATAGGTGTGTTTTTTTTGCAAAGATGAAACATTTAAAAGGATCTCGGGGCATGAAACAAAAAAAGGATGCCATTTGACATCCTTATTATTAAAAATTAAATAGTGCTTAGAGCATGAAATTCGTAAAGAAATCTTCGAGCATCATTTCGCGGCCGTCAACCATTACAGTCTGAACACCACACGAAGTCAAGAAACGAACAATCACATGACGCGATTTGTCTGAGTTTTCAATCATTGTGATTGTTGCCACGTCAGATTTCTCATCAAACGAAATAGTGAAAATTCGCGTATAAAATTTTGAGTTTTCGGCAACTTCATTGGCGGTCATGCCATCAGGAAGTGTAATCAAATATTTTCCAGATGATTTGCTTGCGACCAATTCAGTTTTTGTTTGCGCCGTAGCGACTGTTGAGCGGTCCTGAGCAAATACGGATGTTCCAGCCAAGAACAATGTTGTAAGCACTGCAAAGATTGTTTTCATAATATCGGTTTTTTCTTCAGACGTAAATTTACTAGTAATCGTTGTTCCAACATAAAAGTTGCTTGCACTAAACTACAATTTTTTTGCCATATTTGTTGTCATGGCGAAACTTTTACCTTTTTTCAGGGAGGGGATCATTGAAGCGGGATGTGATGAGGCTGGTCGAGGCTGTTTGGCTGGGCCTGTAGTTGCAGCGGCCGTAATTCTTCCACCAGATTTTGTTAGCAGTGTTCTGAACGATTCCAAACAGTTGAGTGAAAAGATCCGTTTACAGTTGAGGGAGGAAATAGAACGCGAGGCCTTGGCTTATTCGCTTGCTTTTGTGGATGCACCGACCATTGACCAAATCAACATTCTTCAGTCTAGTTTCCTGGCCATGCACAAAGCTTTGGATGGCCTTTCTATTCTGCCTCAACATCTATTGATTGATGGAAATCGATTCAAACCCTACAAGGATATTCCAGCAAGCTGCATCATTAAAGGGGATGGAAAATACCTAAACATCGCCGCCGCATCCATTTTAGCGAAAACGTACCGCGACGATTACATGTTCACATTGCATGAGGAATTTCCCATGTACGATTGGAGTTCAAACAAGGGGTATCCTACTAAAAAACATCGATTGGCCATTGTTGAACATGGAACGACACCGTATCACCGCATGAGTTTTACCTTGCTGTCGGCACAGCAAATGGAGCTCTTCGGGTAAACATTTCAATGTTCATTTCTATTGACTTGCATGTTCATAGATGCACTTCATTGCCGTATTTTTGGATAAATTAATACGGCTATGTTTGCACGGTATCTTCTCATCGTTCTTGGATTGATCAGCTTGCTTTGGATAGGATATGTAGCACTCGAAATTGTTGAGACAACAGACTCACTTTCACCAAGTGCGGTTTTTGGACAAGAAGACAAAAGCTTATTGATTATCAATCGAACCCATGAAATAAATCCAGCTTTCATTGGCTTTACCCCAACGCCACAAGTGGAAAAAGTTATTTATCCATTGATGCTTCAACTGAATAATCAATACACCGTCTATTTGAGCGACAAGCGTAGTCACTTTATGATTGAAAAAAAACACGGTTGGTCCTCAGCAGAAGTTAAAAATCTGTGTAAAAAAGCTGGACTAGTCCTGACAGACAATGGCTTAAGATCATTTAAAATCAAGGGATTCAATCTTCGATATCTTCGTGACTACCTGTATTTTACAAGTGGAGATCTGAGCACAACAACTGTTCAAGGCTGGATACCTTTTGACCGAAAGTCAAGTGCGGCCTTGGTCTCATTTGAAGCTAAGGGTGTTGAGGTATCGGATGTCTATGTGCGTGCAGGCGGAATCGTTCAATTTAAAATGAAGAATGAAGGGGATTTGGTGGGTAAACAGGTAGATGATGCCGAGGTTTTTCTTCCTGCCATCCCGTCTGGCATTAATTCATACCATTTCTATGAAAAGGAATACCGAAAGGCCTTGGATGTTGATTATGCCAAAGGACCTTTGTCTCAATGGTCGTCAACGGGATACATCGAGGTGGCATTCAAAGGAAAAACAGCATTGATTTCCGATTATATCGATGGACAAGACCCTCTTCAGATCTTGTATGAAAAAGCTCAAATGGATCCTGAGAATGTTGAACATGCGCAATTTACAGAGATAAAATTGACATCGACTTTTCCTACATCAACACGCTTAGGATTTCATGCCTACTTGATGGGCGATTTTGTTGTTTTGGCAGATGATCAAGCTGTCTGCGAAGAAGTTGTGGCGGCCTTCAAGATGGGGAATACCTTGCAGCGCGAAAGTGAACGATTCCAGGTTATTTTTGGGGATTTGCCACGGAAAGTGTCTGAACGAAATTATGGGGCAACCTCTCATTTCAGCAAGTCTATTTACCGGGATAGAATCTTGCAGACCATCGTCAATATGCCCGAAAAATCAGTGAATTCTGCTGATGAGACGGCTCTAGAGTCATTTACAATGCATGTAGATGATCAAATTGCAGATTTCTTGGTGGAAGAAGGAAATGGCAACGCTTTCGTTCTTTCTTCGACGGGCAAAGTGTTGCGCTTCAAAGGAGGACAGAAGTCTTGGGATCGGCGGGTGAGTGGACGCGTTCTTGGTCAGGTGAGTAGTGTGCAAACTGAACGTGATGGACTTATCTTCTTTGTAACGACCTCTACAAAGATTGTTGCTTTCAAGGACAATGGCGATATCGTCAGTGGGTTTCCGTTCAATTTGCAAGGAAAAACAGCCGCTACGGGTACCTGCGCTTTTTTACAAAATGGAAGAGCCTGCGGTGTCTTGATGACGACAGGCGGGGAGTTACTGACCATAGGCTCGTCGGGGAAGGTAGTGTCATCAATTGCTACAGGACTTATATCAGTAAAAAAACTTCCCGATGTATGGCTCAGTCAAGGGAAAGTAATGTATGGGGTGCATGGTGTTGGTAGATACAGTATTTTTGATGCCGATCGCAGACGGGAATTGCGAACGATTGCATTTACAGGAAATGCAACGGCATCAATAAAGGGAAATGAACTTGTTTTAATGGCGGCTGAGGGGAGCCGCCTCGTGAGATTTGATCAAAAAGGGAATCCTAGCGATTTGGCAAGTTCATCATCTAAAGTGTTCGCTGCGTATGATGGTGCCAGAGAAATTTTTGCGGCAGCAAGTGCTGGACAAATAGATGCGTATGATCGTTCATTGAGCTCAATTGGTGGATTCATTAGTGAGTGCAGTGACATTGAGTTTGTTAGCGCATGCAGGTCAAGCACAGGAACAGTGCTTGCCGTAATTGATGGCCTTGAAAACAATGTTTATCTCTACCGCCTTGCGGGGGATAAATATACTGAAAGAAGAATCGAAGGAAGCACAAAGTGCCTACTTCATAATGTTGGTGTGAATCTACGTTTGACAACAATCGTGGATGATTACCTGATCCAATATACACTTGATTAAAACGAACTTATGAACCTAATTAAACGTATTTTATTTTCTGCAGCGGTGTTTACTGCTACAGCATCTTATGCTCAAAATTACCTAGGAGTTATTACTAGCAATTATTCTGGGGTGATGGGAACCGACTTACAGCCCGCAAGTTTTGTGGACGGAAGATTTGTGGTTGATGTGAATCTTGGAAGTTCGAGCTTTAATTTCTACACGAACGCATTGTCTTTTGATACCAAAGGAATGCCAGCATGGTGGACGAAGTCGTTCTTAGATACAGCCGTTTACAATTCATGGGCACCACAAGATGGACAAGCTTTCATGGATCAGTTCATCATTAAAAACTATTCGGAAAATTCGACAAAAACATTGGGTGCATACAACAATGTACAACTCGACATCTTGAATTTTGCCTTTCACATCAATCCGAAAATTGCCATCGGATTTTCAGCGAAATTGCGTTCAATCACAAACATTGATAACATCGACCCTCAACTTATTGTTCTCGCAGAAAACGCACTAGATTACCCTTCGTTGTGGAATACAACATTCAATGAAGAACTATTTTCCGTGCAACATATGACCTGGGGTGAATATGGCTTCAACTATGGTCAAGTGATCAAAGATGATGGTGAGCATTTTATGAAAGTTGGTGGCCGTCTGAAATATTTAACAGGAATTGCATCCATGTATATTCATACGAACAACTTCAATTACGATCTTAAAAACGAAGATTTTTCGAATTCATTGAGTGGAGATTTTAGTTACGGCTATTCGGCAAATCTGAACGGGGTATCTACATCATCAAATCCAGGTTTTGTGACCTCAAGTTTCGGTATGGGTGGAGATTTGGGCTTCGTCTATGAATGGCGTCCTGAATGGAAAGAACACAAATATGATATGGATGGTGAAACAAATATCTGGCGAAGAAACACCAACAAATATAAAATGCGTGCAGGTATTTCCTTGCTCGACATGGGTGGAATGAAGTTTCAAAAAAGCGACAATAGCCGAGACTTCTCTGTAAACTCAGCGAATTTGTTCGATTTACATACATTCGACGCGGACACATCGCTTGCAGATTTTAACGGTACTGTGGACAGCTTAATTCTAGCTTCACCAGATTGGACTGCAGGCGAAGATGTTGGTTCGACGTATTTTATGAAGACGCCAACCGCACTTAGCTTACAATTCGATTATCACATCGGCAGCTGGTTCTATGTGAATGCAACGGGGATGCTTAATATGCTTTCGAAACGAAACGGAAATCATGTGCACGTTGCCAGTCAGTTTTCGATCACGCCATCATTCGATCACCCTTGGATTGGGGTGTATTTGCCAATGTCGTTCAACCAATATTCAGGATTTAAAGCCGGTTTGGCTGCGCGTTTGGGGCCTTTGACCATTGGTATGACTGATTTTAGAACGCTGCTTGCTGCTGGAAAGGTGCGAGGAACAGAATTCTATATGGGATTGCGCGTGCCAGTGCTATACGGGCATCCGTCGGACCAAGATGGGGATAAAGTGTCGGATAAGGTAGACGATTGTGACATCGTTCCAGGTGTTTGGGCTTTCAAAGGTTGTCCAGATACGGATGGTGATGGCATTAAAGATACAGACGACAACTGTCCAGAAGTGGCAGGCCCTGCTGAATTTAAAGGTTGTCCTGATAGGGACGGAGATAAAATCATTGACAAAGAGGATGATTGTCCAGAATTGCCTGGACTTGCTCAGTTTAAAGGATGCCCAGATCGTGACAATGACAGCATAATCGATCCAGAGGACGATTGTCCAGATGTTGCAGGCTTGAAGCGCTTTAGAGGATGTCCTGATAAGGATGGTGATGGCATCAAAGACGATGAAGATGCTTGTCCAGATGTATATGGACCACTTGAAAATCAAGGATGTCCGGATACGGATAAAGACGGATTGTTTGATTTCTTGGACGACTGTCCAGAGCAGGCAGGTCCGAAAGAAAATAAAGGTTGCCCTTGGCCAGATACAGATAAAGATGGGTTGCTAGATAAAGATGACGATTGTCCAAATCTTGCTGGTCCGATTCCAAATAAAGGATGTCCTTACCAAGATACAGACAAGGATGGTGTGCTCGATAAGGACGATGATTGTCCAGCAACGGCAGGTCCTGCCTCGAACAAAGGATGTCCTGTCATCGAGAAAGAAGTTGAAGAAATTCTAAAAACAGCATTCTCAGCTTTGGAGTTCGAAAATGGAAAAGACATCATCTTGGCAATATCATTTGCTTCATTGGATGAGTTGGCGGAGGTGTTGAAAAAGAAACCATCATGGGGGCTTCAATTGACAGGCCATACCGACAATGTGGGTGACGATCAGAAGAACTTGGTCTTGTCTAAAAAACGCGCTGAAGCGGTAAAAGTATATTTGGCATCGAAAGGACTTGATGAGTCAAGATTCTATGTCTTGTACTTCGGAGAATCTCAGCCGATTGCGCCGAATGACACCCCTGAAGGACGACAAAAGAATCGTCGCGTAGAAATGGTGATCATCTTTAAATAATTGTTATCAAAATAGTGTAAAGGGGGGGAGTTTGACTTCCCCCTTTTTTTGCGTGAAAAAATCGGTAATTTTGAGTAATGTTTGAATTGCTAAGATCACATCGCTATTTACTCAGTATCCTTTCGGGATTATTGATGATTGTATCTTTCCCATTTACGGGAAGTTTAACTCCTCTTGTATTTGTTGCATGGATCCCTTTATTCCTTGTTCAACAGAATATTTCTGATAAAAGATACCGCAGCGGAAAAGTGTTTATTCATGCATACCTTACTTTTTTCATTTACAATATTGGAACGACGTGGTGGGTTTGGAATGCATCTGGAGGAGGCGCTGCAATGGCGATTCTACTCAATTCACTATTTATGGCGCTTACTTTTCAACTTTTCCATTTCTCAAAAAGGAAATTGAATTTAAAATTTGCCATCTATACACTCCCTTTCTTTTGGGTGACTTTTGAATACCTTCATTTGCGATGGGAAATGTCTTGGCCTTGGCTCATGTTTGGAAATGTTTTTTCAATTACACCTTCTTGGGTTCAGTGGTATTCCATCACGGGTGCACTAGGCGGTACTTTATGGGTTCTTTATGTCAATATTCTTCTGTTCGATTTGCTGCGATCTTGGAAAAATTCAAATCGCTTGAAACTTAGAAAATACACCTTGATGGCAGGCGTGTTGCTTTTCGTCCCATTGGCATGTTCACTGATTCAATATGCTTCATTCACTGATCAAGGACGCAAAATTGAAGTCGTTGCAGTACAGCCCAATATCGATCCCTACAATGAAAAGTTCAGCAGCTCCATTGAAGGACAAATCAACACCATGTTATCCTTGGCGGATCTGAAGGTTACTCAGAAAACGGAGCTGGTGATTTTTCCTGAAACAGCACTAAGTTGGACCTTCTACGAAAGTGATTTTCCAAGGTTGCCCATTTACCCGATGCTCATGGATCACATGAAAAAATGGGGGAACGCACAGTTGTTAACTGGAGCATCGACCGCTGAATTTTTTGAACGCAAACATTCAAGGGCTTCCATGAAAATAAATGGTGGACCAGGATATATTGAAAGCTACAACAGTTCGATGATTTTGCGTGCTGAAGGAGATTTTGAATTTTTACATAAGTCGAAACTTGTTCCCGGGGTAGAAGTATTGCCTTTCTCTAATTGGTTTCCAATCTTGGAGGAATGGTCCATTGACAACGGTGGGACTTCAGGAACTTTAGGCGTTGAAAAGGAACCAAATGTATTGAGAGACGGTGATTTTTGCTTTGCACCGGTCATTTGTTATGAGTCTATTTATGGAGATTTTGTGCGCCAACAATGTGCAAAAGGTGCAGAAGCAATTTTTATTTTGACCAACGATGGGTGGTGGAAAGATACCCCAGGGTACAAGCAACATTGCAGTTTTGCTTCGCTTCGCGCCATTGAAAACAGGAAGTCAATCGTTAGAGCAGCCAATACGGGTACGAGCTGTTTTGTCAATCAGCGGGGTGATTTATTACACCAAACAGATTGGTGGAAACCCGCGGTAATTCGGGCTGATGTTTCATTAAACAAAAAGAAAACAATCTATATGCGCACTGGGGACCTGCTCGCAAAGGTTGGAATGGCCTTTGCTTTCTCGCTTCTATTGTTAAGTATCTACCGTATTTTAGTCCCGATTAAACCAATTACTCATTGATTTTCATCACACCAAATCGTTCTTTTTTGCCAAAAACGGCATACAAAAGAAGTTCGTTGGAAACATAATCAATTTGAAACAACTTCGGCACTGCTAAAGCTGTGATTTCTTTTCGGTCGAAGAATGTCTTGCGTTGCATTTCACCTGTTTCTAAATCTAATTCAACGAGTGCCACAGCATTCTTGTTTTTTCCAAAATTTGCCGGATAGAAACGTTCATTTGGAATAAAGTTTCCTTGCTCGTCGTAGTTGCGTATGTTGTCGTTGAAAATGAAACATAGTTTTCCATTATTCACATAACGCTCATAGGAAGAGAATGGACCTCCATCGTTGGATGAAACTTGGTATTTATTGATTTTTTTCAACCACTCAAAACCACCACTTTGTCCAATTTTGAAAGCGATGATGTCGTTGTAGTAATAGGTATATGTGGTTCTCATCGCCCCAGTTCTCGGGTCTGTGTAGGTGTGTACGACAACATAGTATTGTTCCATTGACCCGACAATGCTTCCATCTTTCAACACTTCAGATTGACGCACAACATAATTGTAAAGTTGTGGCTCGCCTTTTCCTCGATCCTCTCTTTTCTGTGCTTTTTCTTTGTCCCGATCACTCCAATCTTGAGTGATGAAATCTTTTCCAAATTTCTCAAACCCCTGATCAATAAGTGCCTTTTTGTCAAAGTCTGCCCTTAGGAAAAACAACCCAGAGACTCCACTTTTCCCTTGGTCGCCATAAATCCCAACGAAGGTAAAAATGTGATCATTATCCGAACTCATTGTCATTGCTTCAACCCGCTTGCCTTCAAGATCGATGGTGAAATCTTCAATCCCTTCATTGGTCAATTGTAAGATGTGCATTGCTTTGTAGTTCAGGTAATTTCTAAAAATCCCTTTGCTTTCAGGTTCAGAATATTCCATGACGGAGATAAAATAGTCGCCCTTATTTGTGAGGTAATGTTGGTAGATTTCAGACAACTTCCCAGAATATGGTAATTTATAATCACCTTCCGTTATTGTGTTCATGTCGTTGTCGAACATCTTAAACCCGTAACGGTCTTGTTCATCCTTCTTTCCTGGAATCTCCCAAACCACGCCGAAAAATTTTTTGTCACGTGACGTGAGTATATTGAAAAATCCTTTTGAACGGCCTTTCACCAATTCGTATGACGTAATTTCTTGAGCGCTTCCTGAGCGTTTCATTTCGCGGTCATATTCCTGCATGTACATGTGGTTTCTGCCTTCTTTTCTGTCTGAAAGAAATACAATTACTTTTCCATTGATTGTGGCAATTCCCTCAAAACTTGCCATGCCTTCATTGGCTTGCATCACCACCTTTCCTGTAGCTGTTAATGCAAGATTCTCATGGTTTGACATGGTGTAATTCCCAAGCAATCCACCTCCCGACCAACGCAGTGCGTAGAAATTTTTCCCAGAGTTTGGAAGTATGGAAATCATCCTACCCGTGCGGCGCGATAGTTCACTCCACTCTATGTTGTTTTGGCTTTTTACAAACGTGTTCAGAACGGTGAACAACACAGTAAGCAGGAAAATTTTCATTTGACTAGAATTAGATGAGTTGAATGCCCGTGTAATTTTGTGGCGAAATTGCCTTTAATTCTATTTTTAATGCATCTGAAATAGGAAGTTCATCGACAAATTGGTGCACCGATTCTTTAGTCACCGCCTCATTTTTTCGGGTTAAACCTTTTAATGCTTCGTAAGGTTTTGGAAATCCTTCACGACGCAAAACCGTTTGGATTGCTTCGGCAACTACAGCCCAATTGTTCTCAAGGTCTCTTTCAAATGCTCTTTCATTTAACAGTAATTTATCCAAACCGGCGATGCTTGATTTTAATGCGATGAATGTATGCGCAAAGGGCATTCCTATGGTTCTAAGAACGGTAGAGTCTGTTAAGTCGCGCTGCAAACGAGAAACAGGCAATTTGGAGGAAAGGTGCTCAAATAAAGCATTCGCAATACCAATATTTCCCTCGGAATTTTCAAAATCTATAGGGTTTACTTTGTGTGGCATCGCTGATGAACCAATTTCACCTTCCTTGAGTTTCTGCTTGAAATATTCCATCGAAATGTAGGTCCACATGTCGCGGTCTAAATCGAGGATGATGTTGTTGATGCGTTTTAGGCAGTCAAACAATGCGGCTAGATTGTCGTAATGTTCAATTTGCGTCGTCGTCTGACTGCGTTTCAGGCCAAGGATATTGTCAACAAATTGATTGGCAAATCCAACCCAGTCTTTTTCTGGGAAGGATACAAAATGTGCATTGAAGTTGCCCGTCGCTCCTCCAAACTTCGCGGAGAATGGCACGTTCTTCAAGTGCTCCAATTGTATGGATAGACGTTCTGTAAATACTTTTATTTCCTTGCCCAATCGTGTTGGCGATGCAGGCTGTCCGTGTGTTCTAGCCAACATCGGAATGTCTTTCCATTCATTTTGTAAATGAGACAAACGATTGGTCAGTTGTTCCATCAAGGGGAGATATTGCTCATTGATCGCATCGCGCAATGAAAGTGGAACACTTGTGTTGTTGATGTCTTGTGACGTTAAGCCGAAATGAATGAACTCGAGGTATTTCTCCAAGCCGATTTCTTGCATTTTTTCTTTCAAGAAATACTCAACGGCTTTCACGTCGTGGTTGGTTACCTTTTCCGTGTTTTTAATCCACAAGGCGTCTTCTTCAGAAAAGCGCTTGTAAATTCCGCGGAGTTCATCAAATTTCTCCATCGGAAAGTCATCCAAGGGCTCAATTCCAAAAGAAACCAAGGCGATGAAGTATTCAACTTCAACGAGCACACGGTAACGAATCAACCCAAATTCTGAAAAATAAGGCTGCAGCTCATTTGTTTTGCGCTGATAGCGTCCATCGATAGGGGAAATTGCTGTAAGGCTACTGAAGGAAAGTACTTCCATGTTTACGTTGTTCTTGGAATTAAAGGCCAAAGATACGAAATACAAATCGAGCAAAGAACGTCAAATTGGTACCAATGATTAAATTTGATTTATGACATTTTTCAACGATTTACTTCTTGGGTTTAAGTCTTTTTGGAAGGCGATGAAGTTTATCCGAGATCATCAATTGTACTGGTTCATGCTCATTCCTGCGGCGCTGATGCCCGGAATTTATGTTCTTGGCGCATATGTATTGAAGCGGCCTGTTGAGACCGATGTTCATTCTGTGAATGATATTGTTTGGTTTATTCTTGGTCAGCTTTTTCAAATTTCATTGGCCCTGCTGTTTATGAAGTTCACCAAATATCTGGTCGTCATCCTGCTCTCACCGCTGCTTACCCATTTGAGTGAGCGAACAGAGCACATTTTAACAGGGAATGTTTATCCTTTTGATTTCAATCAATTTGTTCGAGATGTGAAACGTGCCTTGCGCATCACATTTCGAAATTTTCTCTGGCATTACACACTGGTAATGAGTTTTGTACTTCTGGTTCTCCTTGTTTGGCAAGAATACAAGGAACTGCCAATTTCCATCATGACATTGGTGATTGGATTTTACTACTACGGATTTAGCTTTGTCGATTACATCAATGAACGACGAAAATTGACCGTCGAACAGAGCATTCAATTTATGCGCAAACATCGCGGTTTGGCCATTTCCATTGGCGCAGGATATTCACTTTTAATTCTTCTTCCCTTAAATACGGATGTCGTGTTTGGTTTGAATATCACTAAAGAAGGGTTTTTAGCAGGACTTGGACAGTTCTTATTCCATATTTTTCTATGGATTTGTGCCGCTGCTGCACCCGTAATTGCGATCGTTGCAGCAACTATTGCCATGAATGACTTGGTGAAATTGAAGCGTAAACAGTGAGTTGTCGTTAAATTGAAGAGCGGAAATTTTCAGTTAAGCAAAAATTTCGTTTCTTTTGTGCTGAGTTAATTCAAACCAACCTTTTACTCCATGAAATCATTCTATATTTTGTTCTTTTCGATGATCGCTTCATTTTCTTCAATTGCGAATACTGAAAAGATTACGACACCGCCAGATTCTTCAAAAACGGTTAAAGAAATTGCAGATGTGCTTTTGACCATTGAGAAAGGAAAAACATTATTGTCGGAAGGGAAATACCGAGAAGCATTAATTGTTTTCCGTAATGCGGGTACTGTCGACCCAAAAAACTGGCGAGTATTGTACCTTTCTGCACAGTGTTATTATGTGTTCAATTCGTATGGTATTGCTCTTGACTACGCTAATGATGCGATTTCTTACGGAAAGGAAAATGTAGACAGCGAAGCCTATGAGTTGTTGGCTCGATCGCATCACCGCATGGGAAACATTGATTCAGCGCTGCATTATTATCAAATTTCAATGGAGAAAATTAGCCCAATGCGCGCCAAAGAATTGATGATTGGTTTGCACATGGAACAATGTCTATTTGCGAAGGCGGAAATGGCAGGCCCGAAAACGTCCATGCGTTCCAACATGATTGGCGAGGTGAATTCAGCTCAGAATGAATACTGTCCTGTCCTTGCGAACAATGGAACAGTGCTTTACTTTTCCTCACGCCGCAGCGATACGAAAGGGGGCTTGCAAAATCCAGAAGATGAAGAGTATTTTGAGGATGTTTACCGAGCAGTTTGGAGTCCTTCCGCGGGTATATGGGACAGTGTATCCAATGAACTAGGAAGAATCAATACCAAAGGTTTTGATTGCATCACCTTTGTTTCTTCAAACGGAATGAATGGACTCATGACCGTGAACACATCAGCAACAGAGGAGAAAACAGTTACCAAGGGTTCTGATATTTTTGAAATTACCATGTCGGATAAGGGGAAATGGTCAACGCCAAAGATCATAGCCAACAAAACCATCAATACAAGCTTTTTTGAAGGATCAGCAACGATGACAGCGGATGGCAATACCATGTATTTTGTAACTGACCGTAAAGGAGATAAAAGCTCTACAGATATTTACATGGTTCAAAAAGTGGGTAAAAAGTGGGGTGAAGCAAAACCACTTCCTATGACAATCAATACCATTGGACGTGAAACAACACCATTTATTTCGCCAGATGGAAGATGGCTGTTCTTTAGTTCTGATGGCTTGCCAGGTATGGGAGGATTGGATGTATACGTTGCAGAGAATCTTGGCTCGACTTGGGGCGATCCAGTGAACTTAGGAATTGTGGTAAACAGTGTAAACAACGACACCCATTTTCAATATTACGAAGCTTTGAAAAAAGCAGTCATGGCTGGACTTGAAGTATTTGGAAAGAAATCAAGCATCAACATGTACGAGATTGACATGAGTACATTTTCGTATCCCGGAAAAAAATAATTTTTGAACTTTATGAAAAGAGAGATGTAATTGCATCTTTAAAGCACCCAAACGGGTGCTTTTTTCGTCTAAAAAACCGTTATGAAGAAATTAATCTATTCCCTAATGCTGGCCTTGCCAGTTGCGTTGAATGCTCAAAAAGAGATTCCGCTCTCATCAACCATCCAGAAAGTTACCGTATTCTTTCAGGGTGCACAACTGGACCACTACCGTTCGGTAGAACTGCAGCCTGGTCGCCAAGAAGTCGTGTTTCAGAAACTGACCGATTTTGTTGATCCCAATACCGTTCAAGTGAAGGCCAAGGGTTCTTTGACCATCATTTCTGTGAAAACACGCAAGAACTTCGAGGACATGAAGATCACCAACGAGGAGGTAAATGCCTTGAATGATCAAAAAAAGAAACTGGAAAAGCGCGATCTAAACCTGCGCGACGAATACGAGATTTTGCTGTACGATAAAGACTTGATTTTAAAAAACCGCGAATTGAAAGGCACTGACCTTGGTTTGAAGGTTTCTGAATTGAAAGAGGCCTATGCCTTCATGCACGAAAAATTGAATGTAATTACGATTCGTCAATCTGCCATCAAGGAAGAATTGGAAACCTTGAACAAGGACATGAACCGGATTGAACAAGAAATTGTGAGCCGCAGAAATAAACCCGTAACGAACTACACCGAAGTCATCGTGGAAATTGATGTCGACAAAGCAACCAAGGGTGAGTTTTTCTTCTCCTACATTACACCAAGAGCATCGTGGAAGCCTTATTATGACATGCGCTCCAATGGAATTGGTGAACCCGTGCGTTTAGAGGCTAAAGCCTTGGTGACGCAATCCACAGGAATTTCTTGGGATAATGTGGACTTGGTGCTTTCGACAAATGACCCCTATGAAAATTCAGCGGAACCTATTTTAAATCCATGGTACCTCAATTACAACAATTATCCGCAGCAACGCACAGTGGCAACACGCCAATTGCCAACGGTCGACTATTCAGGTCAATTGTTGAAGGGGATTGTGATTGATGCCACTACCGGTGAAGCAATGCCCTTTGCGCAAATTCGTTTTCCATCCAATCCAAATGTCGGTGTTGTGACTGACGGGGATGGTAAGTTTGAAGTGAATGTACCTCGAGGAGAATACTACGCGACAGCAAGCTATGTGGGATATCAGCCGATGCAGTTGCAGATTAGCGCGCCGTATTTGAAGTTCTTCTTACAATCCAATCAATTGGAACTGGACGAAGTAGTTGTGACCGATAAAATTCAAGTGGCTTCTGCG
>CAMBMC010000011.1 GCA_945868555.1 Chitinophaga pinensis
GGGTATTATCGACGTATTCAACATAAAATTGAGTTGCCAAAGGATGCTGCGTTGACGTGTAATTGTGAATCATTGGAGGTAACAAAGGATTCTTATCCAAATCAACATCGTCCTCTAGCCATTCGCTTGACAAAAAATGGGTTTATTAAGGATGAAGCTACCTTAACTAATTTTTTACTGAGAAAACGCTTGGTGGTTGTGGACGAAGCAGATGGGTATTACATTCAGAATTTAACATCAAGCTCGAAGCATTTAACACCTATTGCGAAAAAGCGATTGGAGGAGCTCGCGTTTTTATTTCGCTCCTTTCTTAAAGATTCTAAGAATGAAAAAGATTATTTTGTCATTTCCTCCATGACGCGAACAGAAACTCAACAGGACGAGATTCGGCGTAAATATCCCAATTCAGCTACCCCGGGTAAATCGACACATTCTTTTGGGGTTTCTTTTGACATTAGTAGAGTAAAATCAATCGGGTCATGTGACGTTTCGCAGCGCGCCTTGATCAAAGCATTGAATCAAATGAGAGACGAAAAGAAAATCTTATTGTGTCCAGAATTTAAGTGCATTCACATAACAGTGATCAATTAAGAATGCATTTTTCGAAAACTATTGATTAGAAATTCCACTTCATGTTTCGATCGTCCAGCATCGCAAAGGAGATTTTGTAATTGAGCTTTGGTGTAATGTGATTCCCGTCGGAGACCACACCGTACAAGCCAATGCGAAGGCGTCTTCTCGAAAGTTTAAAGTTGCGTTCAAGCCCTGCGAATAGTTCGTAATGCTGCCAATCGAATTCCTTAACATACAATCCACCGACACCAACAACGAGTCCTATACCTGTTTTTTTCATGAACGGAATTTTATTTAGAATAGCTCCGTTGTCGTGATGAACGAAGTGAGCTTCGAAATAAACTTTTTTGGAAGGCAATGATGAATCAAGCCCTTGGAATGAATAGAGCGGATTGGAGAACCAGAATGGATCACTGCGGCGTTGGAACTTGAAGTCGGCATCTTTCAAATTTTTAGAACTCAAAAATTTCCCAGAAGTAATGTGATACGATGAAGTGCCTAATGTTCCAATTTTAAATGTTTGTATGATGCCAACACGGCCAAATTCGTGATTCACATCACTACCAAACAATACAGGAATGCCACGCTGATAGGTTGCGTAAAAGGTCGGAAACTTAGAACCTAGCAAAACTTTTCGCTTTGGCTCGCGCATGTATTTTTGATAAGGGGTATAATTCACGGACACTTCGCCTATAAAAGCTTGATAGGATTGAAAGGAGGATGGGTCATTGTTGGGAATGGCATTATCGAGAATGTTTAAAAATGTATAACCCTTCAAACTTCGACGTTCTGAAAAGCTTGCCTTTGTATTCAAATAAAACCCATTGAAAAGTTCATAGTCATGCTCAAGCTCAAGCTCTGTAGCTTCAATGAAGTTGTCGCGTTTATAGATTTGACTGATGGCATCATAACTTCGAATGACATCAAAATCGTGCGACATTTGTAGTTGCACGGTGCCAAAATGAAAGGGGTCATAGCGATAGCGCCACCAGGTTCGGCCCTTGAGATCCTTGTTGAGAATTCCCATGGAAAGTTCGGTATAGGAATCAAGTGTTCGTTCTGATTTCCATTTGCGGAAGTAAAAAAAGCTTGGAGCCACACGTGGACCTGCGATGTACATGGGACGCGACATAGCTGCCACCGAACTGATGGTCCATTGTGTTTTCAATTCGCGGTTTCGGTGATCGATGCCGAACCACAGCACTTTAAGGGCAGTTACTTTATTGAAAAGGCCATCTACAGAATCGAGGTATTCCTTTCTGTTTTCATAGTCGCGGATACTGTCCTTCGCCATGATGAATTTCCGCTCCTCTTCTGTAAGCTGCGTCGTGCGTTGCTGGCTCCAAAATGAACTGTCTTTTTCGTAGGCTTCTTCCGCTGTTACAGCAAGTTCATTGTTGAAGAATTTAGCGGTAAACGAAGCGTTGAAATTGTAGTTGCTGAAATCGGCAATGGTCTTGCAAACTGATGTTTCGTCTTTGTATTTCACGCCATAGTCCAACTCTTGTTTTGTGAGCACGCAAATGCTGTCACCGGGATGTTCAAAGGTTTGTCTGATGGTGAAATAATCGTAAACAAGTAGATTGCCTTTATTCATGGTGAGTTCAATTTTTTGAACTAGCCAAAGGGAATCGATCACCCAGATGTAGCCTTCAAGTGTTGTAGTGGCTGTACTTCGAGGAATGATTTTGATCTTGTGAATTTTTCGGCCATTCTCCACATATTGTTCCTCTACGCGGTATTTGTAGGAGAGAATGCCCGGTCCAGAAATGGGCGAGCTCACAGGTGATTGGTGCAGGTCATCGAGGTGTAACAAATTCTCGAAGAAGTTGAAATTCGATTTCACCGTTGTGGTATAATAGAGGTTGCGTATATTTCCACGCTCTTCATACGCATTTCGAACCTCTTTGACTTTATTCGGGGGGAAGAAGTTGCGAGTGAATTGCACCTCAACGAGGTTCATATTGTTCGCAAGTTCAGTTTGCTTCTTGCGTTGTTCGGCAAATGGATCTGCTATTTCTGGACTGTTTGGGTCTATAGGTTCATCAGATTTTGATTTTTTTTCGTCCTTCTTTTCTTCTTCCTTGCGATCCAATTTTTCCGTTGCCTTGATGTATCCATCTACGGTATGAGGGTAGTTCCATGGATTGATTTGATCGCGTTTTCTCACCACTTCTAGCATGATTTCACGACCAGGATTGGTCTTTTTTGCCGAAACATCCACATCGGCTAAATCCTGAATTTTGGATGGGAAAAGTTGAATGTCCCTCTTCACAGGAATTTCATTTATGGTGATGTAGCTTTCACGATCATCATAGCCCGACGCACTGAATACAAGGAAATATTCACCAGGATATAAGCGCAGTTCGTAATAGCCGTTCACATCGGCAAGGGTGCGAAGATCTGCACTGTTTTTTACGAATACTTTGGCGTGAGGAATAGGAATATTGCGTTCATCTAACACGATTCCACTCAACAATTGTTGAGCAATTGAGTTTCCTGTGAAGAAAATTAGAAGTGTTAGAAAAAGAAGCTGTTTCATTTATTGCAACCTATGACAATCAAGTTAGGGTAAAAGTTACTCCTTGGATTTCGTTTAATATTTTAATTTCCAATACTGTATAAACGCAGGAAAAGAATTAAAGTTTCTTATGCCTTACTTTCCTTGTTGTTTCGCTTGTTGTTCTTGTAAATAGGCAAGGTGTTTTTCCATGCGTTTCATCATCCAGCGTTTGAAGAAATACATGCCAAAGGCGCTCACGACGAAGAAATAGTAGAATCCCCACTTTTTAATTCCTTGAGTAAATGATAAATAGGTAATTGTGACCAAAAGCACGCATCCTGCAAGGAGCCAGAAATACGACATGATTTTATTGTAAAATTGCATCAGATTAATTTTTGTCAAAGATAATTGATTCTATGAAGTTCATGTTTTATTTGCCTAAAGCAATCTTTCCGTATGGTTTTAAAAATTCATATTCGGAAAAATCTTGTTTTGTGCGTATGCCTTTGCCGTAAAGTACATCATCCGGACCGCGAACAACCACGTTTGAGGGTGTGTAGATGGAACTGTCACGCTGGTTCCAAAAGAGGATTTCTGTTTCCATGCGTTGTTTTTTCGCATGATTGAAGAGTTGAACAGAGTCACGAACGAACATCGTTCCTTGCGTATAATTGACCTCTCCATACAAGGCCGTCAAGGTCGATGCAATTTTCCCGTCTGCGGAAAAGAAATTCACCTTCACACCATCCTTCAGTTTCGTAATGGATTCGGGAGTGGAATAAGATTCGGCAATAGCGGCATATACCTCAACGCGCGCATAGCCTGAATCGGTATAAAATACCCGAAGGTTCTTTGTGACTTCTTTTGGGGCTTTTGGATCGTAGGTCACCTTTTGGATGGACTCCAAATCGTTCACGCATGAAAAAAGAAATCCTGCCAGCACTAAACTGACAGGAATCTTTAAATGTTTACTTATATTTTTTGTGATGCTCACTTTATTTTGAAACGGTCACATTCCAGCAGCTTAGGTTAATGCTGCTAATTCCAGCATCAAACCATTCGCCATCTGTAGGACCTGCAGCGCGGTATTTTGCAGCTGCTCCACCTTGACCTGCTTGATCTGCCAATCGCGCGGCATACAAGTAGTTTGCTTTTCGTTCAATCGTTGATGAACCACAGCCGTTTGCCAATTTTGCCACACATTGTGCTGCAAGGTACAAGGCTTCACTTCTGTTCTCACCGGTGATCCCCATTGCCGTTGAATACGCCGCGTTGTAACTGCCAGAATTGAATTGAGTGTTTGCAATCATGTATTCAATCTCTTCAATTTTAGCAGATTCAGTTGTCATCGTTTTTGCTTCTTTGAAAGCTGCAACGGCTTCGCTGTATCGTTTTTTAGAGACCAATAAACGCGCTTTTGCTAATTTTCCATCCAAAGATGGGTCGATCATGTTCAATGTATCCACCAACATTTCATATTCTTTGGCATCCGTGCATTTCTTCGTTTCCAAAAGTGTCATGAAGTTCACAACGGCTTTCTTTTTCATTTCTTTGTCCTGTGGCAAAGTCGCAAGGAAACTTTTCAAATCTGGAAGGATATCTTCGCAAGAACGAACGATATTGTTGAAATACGTAGTGATGTTCTCCTGAGTTTTTGCAGACATCTTTAAATCATTCACCATCTTCGATAGACTGAAGTAATCAGAGATCATTCGTTTTTTCAGTTCCGTCTTTTTCGCAGCATCTACACATTCTGTGAATAAGTTGTACAGATTTGAATAATACAAGTTCACTTGGGTTTCGCTTGGTGTAGCGCCAACTTTTGTGATCCCACGTGTAAACAAAACATCTGCAGCGGCGCGATTTGGTTTCGAGGATTGAATCATGTAAGATGCACGAGCAAGGTCATTTGTTTGATCGTAAAAACCTTTTAGTTCGGCACGCTCATACACACCAATAATGGTGTCAATGTAGGCTGTTTTCTTGACCTTATCGGTTTCAGCACTAATTGTGTTACGAATGGAGCCAATCATACGGTCGTAGTTGGCTTTGTCGTAGTTTCCACAAATTGCTTCACCTTTAATGTAGTACGCAGATGCTCCTGCATAATTTTTAATTTTCAAGTCTTCACCCGCCAAAAAACGCATGCGTTTGCATTCGCGTTCTTGCTCAGTTTCTTCTTGAGAATACGCACTTAAACTAACAAGTACTAGAGCGGATAAGAGTAATTTTTGAAGTTTCATTTTCGTTAAGTTTAATCCAGTTTACGTTTTCTGAACCAGCGATCAAAGTTTGATGGTGCTAAGGTAATACCAAAATTAAGACCGATGTATTTTTGATTCAGTGAATTTGATGAACCCGCCTCTCTTTTTCCAAGTGAAACCCCAAGGTTTACTGAAGAAAGTGACTTTGTCGTCAAAATCGGGATTCCAAAACCAAATGTCATGCCAAAGTCGGTCATTTGAGTTCCGTTGTAACTGTAAGGCAAGGTATATTGGTAATAGCCAACGCGGTATCTTACGGTTTCAAAAAATCCAACCACTGCAGCTTTATCTAAAAAGTCGCGCTCAGGAATAAATTGAACACCCACATTGATTCTCGTTGAGTTTAAAAAGGTAAGTCCAGGATTCAAGTCATCGCGGTAAGCGCTCCAATCGGTCAGGCCATAGTTGAAGTGAAGTGCGAGTTCTGACTCACGAATGCGATTTCCTTTTTTCTCCGATTCAAAGCCAAGTGTATAACTCAAACCAATCGTGTAGGTTGGCGCCATGCGAATTGTCCCGCGAACGTTTGTATTCTGATAAATCGTGTCGTAAGATCTTGGGTCAAAGACATTCGGCGCATAAAACAAGTATTCGTCTTTTTTCACGCCTAAATTCTGGGCTGGCTCAAATGTTCCCGCCAATGTGATGACGTTCTTGTCATTGATTTTTAAGCGCATGTTTGTCCCTAGTTCATAGTAAAACGCACTTGTTGTTAATACATTGCGATCTACTCCGCCAGAGAATTGCGACAATTTAATGACTTGACTCCGACGTTCGTTTGTGGCAATGCCAAAGAGATATCCAGCGTTTCCGCCAACAGACCATTTGAATGATTTCAGGTTTATGAGGTTTGCACTGCCTCCAACAAACACAAGTTGTGACCCTCCTTTTCCTAAGTACGTGTACTTGATGGAATCAGTGCCCACAGCCATTCGGTCATAAAGCTCGTATCCTTTGCGTGCAAATGGTTTTAGTCCGAAAGCAATGCCGAAATTCTTCTTCACCGGAATACCCATCACAAAGTGATTGAGCATTGCTGTACCTGAAAACACACTCGCGTCACCATCGTTTTGAAATAACATTTTCGATTCAATGCCTATCGACAATAAGGGCTGACCTGTTCCGTACGTGTTGTATGCCGATGGATTGTAAAAATTTAGTACCGTAGAATCAAAAACTGTAGCTGAGCAATTGCCCATGCCAGAAAAGACATAATGATCTGGGTTTGCGCGCTCACCAAGTCCATAACTCGAGTAGGGGGAGTTGATGGTGTATTGGGCAGACGCTGAATAAGCGAAGATCAGTAGTAGAAGGGTGAGAAGTTTAGTACGCAACATGGCACAAATAGATTTCATAAACACCCTTTAAGGTTAAATTTGGGTCAGCAAAGATGTCATTTTTTCCTTCAAAATCAAAGTAATCGACATCTCCGCCGGTCATAAAAAAAGTTAAGTCTAGACCAAATGCCGAACGGTATTTATCCATCATCCCCTTTATTTCTATATCCAATCCTTGAATTACTCCAGCGGCCATTGAAGTCATCGTATCTTTTCCGATGAATGATTCTTGGGAATGTGTATCAACCAGTGGCAGTTTAGCAGTGAAATCGTGCAAGGCCTTGTAACGCAAATCGATTCCGGGGCTGATTGATCCGCCGATATATTCACCACCTTCAACAAGATCAAACTTCATGCATGTGCCTATGTCAATCGCCACTGCGTTTGAGGTTTTTTTCAAGGAATGGATGGCCACCGCATTGCAAAGTCGGTCCATGCCTAATGATTCAGGACTATGGTACGCATTTCGAATGGGTAGCGGAGAGTTGGTATTGATGATTGTAAGGTTTGTTGAAAGCGAATGAACGAATACATTAAATTCTTCACTAGCGACGCTGCACAGCACTAGCTTTGAATTCAGAGGGATCATTTCATGAATTTCGCTCCAACGAGATTTGTCACTTGTGGGCACGCGTCGAACGTTTTTGAGCTCCCCATTTTCAAAGAGGCCAACTTTCACCGAAGTATTTCCGGCATCGAGGACATAGATGTTTTCGTTCATATTTGCCTTCAAAGATACATGATGTTGTCAAAAAAAATGCGCTTCATTTGTCGTTCATCGATTTAAGTTATTATCTTTGCCCCCACAAAACGGTTAGGTGATGTAGCTCAGTCGGTAGAGCAAAGGACTGAAAATCCTTGTGTCGGCGGTTCGATTCCGTCCATCACCACTAAAACAGAGCGAGAGTGAAGTGCGAGAGCGCTGAAACTCCACTCTGTTTTTCTTCGCTCTCACATCTTGTCCCGATACTTCGGGACTCCTTCTCGCTCTTTTCTAGGATTTACTGGTTTTAAATCCCAATATTTATCGCCCTTTAAATCAGAACAAAAGTTCGATATTTCAGACCTTTTTCCCACGAAAACAAAACAAAACAAAACGAGAATGAGAGCGTCAACCTAGTTTTTGTTTTTCTTCATTCTCTCCCGATAAATCGATACTGCTTCTCGCTCTTATTGATTTCTTTTTTTATCTATTGCGAAATTCGCAAATCCCATTTTTCCTCCTGTGCAAATCAATTATCATAGCTTGTTTAAATAGTTTACATTTGACGCAATTAAATCTTATTTATGATGAAATTTATTCTAAGCATAGCACTCATTTTATTGTTCTCAGCGAATGCCTTTTCGCAAATAGAAGGAGTAACAGACTCAACCAAAATACTTACCATGCAAAATGGTGAAATTCGAATTGGAGAGATTGTCAGCGACGATGGTCGAGAGATATTATTTTTATCAAAGGATATTGGTAAAGTATTCATTTTGAAACAAGATGTGAAAAGTATTCGACCCTACAAGCCAGAGATTGGAGAAATTATCGATGGGGATTTTTTCGTGAATTCTCCGTTCAATACACGTTATTACTTTACGACAAATGCACGTCCTTTGAAAAAAGGGGAAGATTATGCGATGATTCATCTTTATGGACCTGAGGTTCATTTTTCGGTGAGTGATCGTTTGTCCATAGGTGTAATGACGACTTGGATTGCATCGCCCTTTGTCCTAGCAGCGAAATATTCTATCCCAACGAAAAATCCTAACGTGAATTTTGGGCTTGGAACCTTGCTAGGGTCATCTGCTTTTCTGAATTCATTCCGTGGTTTTGGAGGACTGCATTGGGGAATGGCTACCTTTGGCGATGAAAAACAAAACTTCACCGTTTCATTGGGCTATTCTTATGCGAATATTGGGGGTAAAGTGTATAACTATAATGAGGGAACCAATAGTAATACGATTAGTAATACCAAGATGTCCCAATCTCCCGTTTTATCTATTGCAGGTATTAAGAAAGTCGGTAAGAAGGCAAGTTTGTTTTTTGACTCCATGATTTTCTTTGGCGCTAAAGGAACAAGTTCAGAGGAGCAATATCAGTACAATTCCATCACTGGTGAAGGACAGTATGTTGTTAAAGGAGATTACACCGCTACGCTTGCTTTTTTCATGCCTGGGATGCGCTTTCAAAGTGGACCCAAATCGGCTTTTCAATTTGCTATAGCCGGTGTACTGTATAAACAAAATTTTTTGAAATCTATAATACGGGACAATCCACGTTCATTTCCGCTCCCTCAATGCTCATGGTTCTTTAAGTTCTAAACCAATTGAAAAACATATTAGAAAACCAAAACGCCCGATGATCATCACCGGGCGTTTTGGTTTAATTATCCTTCTTGTTCTTTTTTGCTTACGATCTTTCTGACGTTTCAACTCAGCTTGTTTCGCTTGCTGATCTTCAGCAAACTTTTTCATTTTCCTTCCTAAAAAAATCGCAATCAAGCCAAATCCCATGACCAATAATCCGTAAAATATTATCGCAGTTTAATAGTGAATAATGCAATAAAGATAAGAGTTGTTTTGAGAGGATTTCAGTATTGACGAAAATCATTTACGCTTATTATGCTTGATCACATTCATTTCTTTGCGTGCTACTTTACCGCATAACACTTCTCTGCAATCTCAAGCGCCAAGGCCAAATCGTCTCCACCCTTTTTGTTGAAATCACTTTCGTTGGGGTATTTTTTCTTCGTGAGTTTCATGGCACAATCACAATCAATGCTTCCTGCTTGTTTGCAACTGCCCATATAGGCATTTTCGCCGCCCTTTGACCAGCCGCTGCAGCTGGAAATGATCAACGCAACTGCTAAAAATAAGAGTATTCTCATCACTTAGGTTTTAATTCAGGTGTTGAAACTAGACAATAAATTGCAGATTGGAGGATGGTGTTAAGCGTATTGATAAGATATACTCTAATTCCCTCACTCTACCAAAAACACTTTCAATTCCTTCAAACGAAAGGTCGTCGATGCCTTGTTTAACGCGAAGCAAGCATCGGTCAAGTTGTAGCTTACCTCGAAGGTGATCTCTGAATTTTCGCTGTAGGCCAAACGCATGTCTTTCAACTTGAAGCCAGGGTAATTCTTGCGGCGAGTGAAACATTCTGGATCGCTTGCTTTTAATGCTGTGAAATCCTCCGACAAGCGCTCATTGATTAGCTTCTCCAATTCTACCATCTTTTCTGGTTTGAAAAGATCTGTGGTGGTTATTTTTACCAAGGAGTCACCAACCTTTTTAAACAACTCACTCGTCCAAACATAGCGTCCTTGGTAGTCGGGGGTGCCTTTTTCGATGATTTGGATGCCCCGCCACTGACAGGTATTCACAATCACAGGATCCTTAGCGCCTTTCTTCAAGACCGTTTCTTCCGTGCAGATGACAACAGGCCAGCCGATTAGATTGATGGAATCTTTCAGTCGCTGGTTTTCGGTAAACAAATCGGTGTGTGCACTCTTGGCATTGTTTTTCTCCTCGAATACTTCTTTTTTCAAGTCCAATATCTCTTGCTTCATGCCTGCAATGCGCTCGGCAGCGACTTTCACTGATCCATACAAACTGTCATTGATTTTCTGCAAACTATCTCGGGTGAACTGCAAACGTTCAATTTGTTTGCTTTTGCGGTTGGGGAAATAACGGTCGAGCTGCTGCGTGAAAAAGTCCTGAGAGAATAAGGGACTCATACTCAATAGAAAAAAAAGGAGCAAGCGGAACTTCATGCCTTAAAGTTAATCAGTTCGTTGAAAAAAGAGGTGGAATCATGGAAATTTCGGCCCACTTAAAACAATTTCATTACATACGGCAAAAACACTGCTACCCCGATACAAACCGCAAAGATCGCAGATATCAAAACCGCTCCCGCCGAAATATCCTTTATTTTTTTGATGCCCGCATGCGTTTCAGTAGAGTACAAATCGCAAATGTGTTCGATGGCTGTATTGATCGCTTCAAGCCCCATCACTAAGGCAGAAATGAGTAAAATAACAATCCACTCCGACGAAGTTATGCCGAAAAAAAATCCAGCTAAACATACACTGATGAATGCTCCAAGATGAATTTGAAAGTTGCGTTCGTGCCTGATGATGTACAAAAGTCCATTCAGCGCAAAACTCAAGCTCCGAAGAAAGCGATTCATCAAGGGACAATGAATTTACCCGAACCGATCAATGCTCCCGAACTGCTTAAGGTGTAGATGTAGGTTCCGCTTTTAAGGTTTCTTAGATCTAGCGCTTGCGCATGTTCGCCTTGGGATTGTTGTCCGATGTGTTCCTGATGAACCATACGTCCTTGAAGGTCTGTAAATACAAGTTGAACATCTCCTGGGGAGAACAAGGTGAATCCGAGGTAGGCTTCGTCTGTCGCTGGATTCGGCCAAATTTTATGGTACTCAGGAATGAATGCCTGTTCTTCCACTCCTGCATCACAGATTCCTGGAATGTTGGCATCGAGCCATTGTGAGCGTTGTTGAATATAGGTCTTGAGGAAATTCACATCCTCTTGGTAGGTGTTTCCAACAAATCCGTTCCAATTGACATACACGCCAATGATCGGCCATTTCTGAAAATTGCGCAATCGTGCACCATTCAGCATGGTGGCAACGGAATCGATGAAGTAATTCACGCTGTCGGTATGCAATGGTCCTTGACGAAGATTCTCCCAACGGCAGCGCAAACCATTGCGGTAGGCTTGTGAATCTAAGAGCCTTTTCCACCAAAAAGGAATGGCAGTGGAGAAATTGCACACCAAATCGAAGTCATATTGCCACCCTGTTGTTGTGTTGGCACCGCAGTAGTCTGCGTTTCCGTAGGAGAGGTTAAAATCCCACATCGGACCGGCAACCATGCGACCATTCCATGCGCCATCGTTGCGGTGTTTGTGCATGAAGGAGCTTGATCGGTAGCCATCCACGGTGCGGCCAAGTTCTTGGAGGATAAAGAAATCGTAAAATGAGCTTGGTTCAAGCACCCCTTGCCATCCTTGAACAGGATCGTCGAGGTTGGGGCCCTGTATGCGGTCCTCAAAGATGCCTACGAAGTTTTCCATGTACGACGATTGAATGATATTCATTTCATCGTATTCAGGGTCATGAAATTGAAAAATTACTTCTGAATTGTAATTCGACGGCCAGGAGTAACCGACTTCGCCAGTAAGTTTATCTACTTTCACGATGTAGCCACCAGTAAGTGAGTCTCCAGCTAAATCATCCACGTCTAAGCGCGCGACATCTACTCGGTTATTATCGCGCTTGATGCGTTCAATCAAGATGTAAAGTCCCTGGTATTGTCCATCCAACAACAATTCGCAATAGCGCCAGTTGGATGCATAGTGTCCAAAAGACTGCGATAAATGAAATGTGAGTACATCGCGGATGAGTGTTTTATCTGGGTAAGGGCCATATAGGATCCAATCGTTCTCAATCGGAAGTCCCATCAAGGGAACGTTCAAATTGTTGCCAAGCGCATCTTGCGTTTCAAAACCGTAACTTTTCTTTGGGTATTGCTGCGACGTTGATCCGCGAACTTCAATGGCGATTTTCCCATTGTAGCCGTTGTAAGGATCAGTTACTGAATTGATCGCTCCCGAGCCGTTGTCAATGACACCCATGTTACATACCGTTCGAGTGAGGTCATTAATGGTTTGACCGACAGGTGTTGTAACAACAATGATGGGCAAGTCAGATGTGGAAAGTGTTTGAGCTTCTGTTAATTGGGAGAAGCAGAAAAGTCCAACGATGAAGAGAAACATCAATTTCATGAGCACCTGAATTTAGGAAGCTCGAAAGTACAAAAAATAAAAAAGTCAAGGATTCTTTGAGTTCGTTCAAATTCATACTATTTTTGCAGCACGTTCTTTAGAATAAACTTATGAAGAAAGGTGGAGGGATAGGCCCTGCGAAACCTTGGCAACCTACCTCCCATGGAAAAGGTGCCAAATCCAATCAGCTTCGGCTGAAAAGATAAGTTGGATCGATTTACTCGTCCCTTTTTTCATTGGTGCTATACGCAATTCAAACAGTGAAAATGAATACAATTCAAGACATACTCAAAAACAGAATTCTCGTGCTCGATGGAGCGATGGGAACCATGATTCAGCGCTACCTACTCGAAGAAGAAGATTTTAGAAAAGGGTGGTTCGAAAATCATCCAAATTCGCTTAAAGGCAACAATGACTTATTGTCTTTGACGCGGCCAGATGTGATATCTGCGATTCACCGCATGTACTTTGAAGCAGGAGCAGACATCGCTGAAACAAACACCTTTTCTGGGACAACGATCGCTCAAGCCGATTACGATCTGGAAAGCGCCGTTTATGACATCAACTACCATTCAGCAAAAATTGCCCGTGAAGTGGCAGACGAGTTCACCCAAAAAAACCCATCAAAACCTCGATTTGTAGCAGGTTCTATCGGACCGACAAACCGCACCGCCTCCATTTCCCCAGATGTCAATGATCCTGGATTCCGCGGAGTCACATTCGATGAATTGGTGACGGCGTACAAACAACAAATCAACGCATTGATGGATGGAGGAGTCGATCTTCTCTTGGTAGAAACAATTTTTGATACGCTCAATGCGAAAGCGGCACTGTTTGCCATCGATGAGGTTTTTGAGGACCGCGGAACGAAATTGCCGATCATGGTGTCGGGGACGATAACCGATCAAAGTGGGCGCACATTAACCGGGCAAACCACCGAAGCATTTTTGATTTCGGTGTCGCACATGCCATTGCTTTCCGTCGGATTGAATTGTGCACTTGGGGCTTCCATGATGCGTCCGTATTTGCAAGTTCTTTCGCAGAAAACAGAATTTTGTGTGAGCGCACATCCGAATGCGGGCTTGCCAAATGAGTTCGGTCAATACGATGAAACACCAGAAATGATGGCAATACAAATCAAGGCCTTCTTGGATGAAGGGCTGATCAATATCATTGGTGGATGCTGCGGGACAACCCCCGATCACATTCGAGCAATTGCAGAGTTGGCGAAGAATTATGCGCCTAGAAAAAGTCAATCGGAGGAGAATTAACTAAAACAAGAAATGCCAAAATTTACCCATTCTATATTAAAACTTTCAGGACTTGAGCCTTTAATTGTGACTCCTGAAAGCAATTTCGTAAATGTCGGTGAACGTACCAATGTTACGGGTTCACGGGCATTCTTGCGGATGATTCGTGAAGGAGACTTTGAGGCTGCCCTTGCTGTAGCACGCGAACAAGTGGAAGGCGGTGCGCAAATCATCGACATCAACATGGACGAAGGAATGCTTGATGGAAAAGAGTCGATGGTGCGTTTCCTGAATTTGATTGCATCTGAACCGGATATATCGCGTGTTCCTGTCATGATTGACAGTTCGAGATGGGAAATTATCGAAGCAGGGTTGAAGTGCATTCAAGGCAAAGGAGTAGTAAACTCTATTTCATTGAAAGAGGGAGAGGAGCAATTCATTGACCACGCGAAAAAAGTCAAACGCTATGGCGCTGCAGTGATTGTCATGGCCTTTGACGAAAATGGTCAAGCCGACAGTTACGAGCGCCGCATCGAGATCTGTAAAAGATCTTACGACATCTTGGTGAATGTGCTTGGCTTCCCGAAAGACGACATCATCTTTGATCCAAATATCTTCCCTGTTGCGACAGGTATGGAAGAACACAACAACAATGCCTTGGATTTCTTCCGCGCGACACTGTGGATTCGGCAAAATTTGCCCGGTGCACATGTCAGTGGGGGTGTATCAAACGTGTCGTTCTCGTTTCGAGGAAATGACCGGGTGCGGGAGGCCATGCATTCTGCGTTTTTGTACCACGGCATTCAGCATGGTATGGACATGGGAATTGTCAATCCTTCGATGCTTGAAGTATACGATGATATCGACAAGGAATTGCTTGAATATGTGGAGGATGTGCTGTTGAATCGTCGTCTTGATGCCACCGAACGCCTGCTCGAACTCGCTGAAAGGGTGCGTGGAGATGGAAAGAAAAAAGAGATTGATTTATCGTGGAGAAATGCGTCTGTTCAAGCCCGACTTTCACATGCTTTGGTCAAAGGAATCGTCGAATTTATTGATGAGGATACGGAAGAATGCCGCAAGCTATACGATCGTCCGATTCACGTCATTGAAGGTCCTCTAATGGATGGAATGAATGTCGTTGGGGATTTGTTCGGTAGCGGGAAAATGTTCTTGCCACAAGTCGTGAAGTCGGCTCGAGTAATGAAAAAAGCCGTGGCTGTGCTTTTGCCGTACATTGAAGCAGAAAAGTCAGGCGGACGCACATCATCAGGGAAAGTGTTGATGGCAACCGTGAAAGGTGATGTGCATGACATTGGAAAAAATATCGTTGGTGTGGTACTCGGTTGCAACAACTATGAAGTGATTGACATTGGTGTGATGGTGCCTTTTGACAAGATCATTCAAACCGCCATTGACGAGCAAGTCGATGTCATTGGCTTGAGTGGATTGATAACGCCTTCATTGGACGAAATGGTTACGGTAGCGAAAGAAATGCAGAGAGCAGGCTTGTCGATTCCACTTTTGATTGGGGGAGCAACAACATCGCGTGTGCACACAGCCGTAAAGATCGAAGAACATTACACCAACGGTCAGTCCGTGCATGTCATGGATGCATCACGGGCAGTGTCGGTAGTGGAAAGTTTACTTGGAGCGAAGAAAAACGACTTCGTTGCGGGTTTAAAAACTGAATACCAGCGCTTGCGTGAGCACCATGCCGCACATCGAGCGGATAAACAGTTGTTGACGATGGCAGAGGCTCGTGCAAATGCCATGACATTGGAGTTTAGCGAAATAAATTGCATTGCGCCAAAGAAACTGGGTGTTCAGGTGTACGACAATTACTCATTGGAAGAGTTGGTACCCTATATCGATTGGACACCATTTTTCCAAACGTGGGAGTTGCATGGCAAGTATCCAAACATCTTGACCGATGAGGTAGTTGGAGAAGAGGCAACAAGTCTATTTGCAGATGCTCAGGAATTATTGAAACGCATAGTATCTGAAAAATGGTTAACGGCGAGGGCAGTTACGGGTATTTTTCCTGCAAATGCAGTAGGGGATGACATTGAAATTTATGCGGAACTAGGTGATCAAGCTCCCCTCTATATACAGCGCTCCTTGCGTCAGCAAACCAAGAAAGCCATGGGCCAACCCAATATTGCTTTGTCCGATTATATTGCACCAAAAAACAGTGGAGTGAATGATTACATTGGAGCTTTTGTGGTCACAACGGGCATTGGCTTAGACGAGCATGTTGCGCGTTTTGAAGCCGATTACGACGATTATAACTCAATTCTGATCAAGGCTTTGGCGGATCGTTTGGCAGAAGCATTTGCGGAGCGCATGCACGAAGTAGTGCGCAAAGATCAATGGGGCTATGGTTCAGATGAGCAATTGTCGAATGACGAGTTAATTAAGGAGCAATACAGAGGAATTCGTCCGGCACCGGGATATCCTGCGTGCCCAGATCATACGGAGAAAATCGGCTTGTTTGAGATCCTAAAGGCCACACTAAATACAGGAGTTGAGTTGACAGAGAATTTAGCGATGACCCCTGTATCATCCGTGTCGGGTTGGTATTTTGCTCATCCAGACGCCAAGTATTTTGGTTTAGGGAAGATTACTGACGAACAAATTCGTGACTTGGCAGAGCGAAAAAATGTACCCTTCGAAGAAATGGATCGTTGGCTTTCTTCAGTAAAACTCTAGAACATGAAAAGGAAGTGACGCTACACCACTTCCTTTACTACCTAACTACTATTCACTGAAAAGACTTCTTGTCTTATCTGTATAACAAAGATGTAGAGGAAAGGTTTAGTACCTTCGTTTTTTTAATTCGGTAAATTGATTGATGCTGTGTTGTTTGGAGGGCATAAAGCCCCCGAATTTTAATTTAGTGTTTGTGGATTTCAAAATGATGTTTTTCGCGATGGCTCCCAAGCGATACGGCACTTAACCCATATCAAAATACAGATTTCAAAACATCAGAAAGACGGTGAAAATTATTGAAATAACCGATTAGAATTCATTTGTTTTAAGACTTTCATCGTACCTTAGTTGACTTCGAACTATGAAAATTCAAATTTTTACGGACGGCTCATCAAAAGGCAACCCTGGTCCAGGAGGCTACGGCATTGTGATGAAATTCAACGGGAAGGAAAAAGAGTTTTCCCAAGGATTTCGTCTGACCACAAATAACCGTATGGAACTGATGGCTGTCATTGTTGCTTTGGAGCAATTGAAAACCAGTCAATATCCCATCGAAATCTATTCAGATTCAAAATATGTCATTGACTCCATCACAAAAGGGTGGGTTTTCGGTTGGCAAAAGAAAGGGTTTAAAGGGAAAAAGAACCCCGATCTTTGGCAACGATTTTTAGGTGTTTATGGTAAGTTTTCAATTACCTACCTTTGGGTAAAAGGGCACAATGGCCATCCAGAAAATGAACGATGTGATGTCTTGGCAGTGAGTGGCGCTGAGTCCAAAAATCAATTGATTGATGCGTATTATGAAGCACACCAGTCTGATGGCGACTAAGACCTAGGCAGGACGTGCGTAATCACCAGGAATTTTAGAAAGTGCCGCCTTGATGAAGGTGTAAATCAAAGGATGTGGAATTTCTCTTGTGGAGGATACTTGTGGACAAAAGGCGCAAGCCACAAAGAAATCATGGTTTTTTAAACTCAAGACCTCCGGCTCTTCAAATTGATTGTAGGCCTCTACATCGACCAAGTCATCCACCATCGAACGAATCAACTGTGGGTATAGACTATAGCGTGACGATGTCAGCTCCATGGTGGAGTGATTTTCATACAATTGGATAAATGCCTTGGAAGCAGGGACAACTTGGATGCGCTCGAAGGTATTTCCATCAACGAGATTTTCAGAAATCAACTTTTCACCGTTTGGATTGAGTTGATACGTATTGATCAGAACCTCAATCAAAGAGCGCAGACCTTCACCTGTAAGAAGAACGGGAATACTCAAATTGCTCAATGTTCGTATGATCCCGTTGAGAAAGAAAATATTGGTGTGTGGGCCAGGGCCAATCAAGATCCCGTCAAATTGCTCAAAAGCCTGTGATTTGTAATTGATGGCTTCGCTGACTTTGATCCAATAATAGTTGATGTCAATGTCGAGAAAACGCGCGGAATGGTCAATCGCCAGATTCGTCGCTTGGTGCGAGTTGTAGGTGAAGTTGTAATCTCCGATGATCGCTATTTTCAGGGATTGGCTCATCACATTGGTGAATGAAAAAGCCGTCTCAATCGAAACGGCTTTAAAGTTTTTATCGTTTGAAGAAGCCCTTCAGCTCAGCGTTTTGAAATCGAATTGAATCCAATGCCAAGGTCACAGGGTCTTGGTGATAAACGTAACAATTGAAGGTGCACACATAACGTGAATAATCACCCGTTGCATCAGTTCCTTGCTTGATGGCAGATAAGGTTACATCCTGAAAGTTAGTACTTGTTTGTTTTGATGTCCACAACAATCCGCTACCGTCTTTATAGGTAACTTCAAATCCGCTAGCAGCACTATTGGAATAGGCAGGTGTCGTGTTGTTCATGTGGAAATCGTTGAAGGTAGATAAACTTGGTTCATTAGAAAGTGCTGCATCCCACTGTAAACTTCCCAAACCAATTCTGATGGAAACAGGGTAAGTTGGAGACAACATTTCTGAATAATATACCGCACTTGAAAAGGCAGGTGCAGGAAAAATGTATTTCGCTTTTGTACCACTGCAGTAGTATCCGCTTACATTTTCCGTAAACTCTGTGCTAATCCCATTGATCAACCCTTCGAAATGGCAGTACTTGTCAACCGTTGGAACTGGTGCAGGAATAACTTCGTGCTCAATACACGATGTAAAACTAAGGGCTAGAGCAATCGCACCGAATAAAATAAATCTCATGTTTTTCATATTTGCAGCTTTGTCTTGCTTCCTCAAACAAGGAAATGCGATGGAAAGTTACAATGAATTTATGAAAAAACAAATTCAAGCATTTTTCAATCTTCAAAAAGATTACGCACGAAGCTCGCGGTAGGGCTTTGCCGCGGAAAGAAATGCTGTTTCAATTTGCGTGTTTTCGAGTGATTTTGTACTCATCTCGTAGTATTGTGTTGCTCCGTTGTGTAAACTTTCAAGCAAGCCATTGACATCCATTTCTGGATTGAGCTGCTGCAAATGGTTCATCACAAGATTCAACCCACTGTGATCGGTAATGATCTCTGATGGGTAGGAAAAAATACCTTGTTGAACTGTTCCAACAATACTCACTTCCTGCGAGCTTGAAAGAAAATAAATACCTTTGATGTTGATTTGTGTTGCCATATCCTTGTTGTTTATGGTACAAAGATGTGGG
>CAMBMC010000012.1 GCA_945868555.1 Chitinophaga pinensis
CAGCTCAGCGAAGCGATCAGTGCTTTGGGTGCTGAAGCTGGATTTTCGGTTCAAGTCCTTGAGAAAACACAAATTGAATCCCTCAAAATGGGTGGGCTTTTGGCGGTGAATAAAGGGTCAATCGATCCGCCAACATTCACCATCATGGAATACAAGCCTGAAAAACCAGTGAACAAACAACCCATTGTGTTGGTTGGAAAAGGTGTGGTTTACGATACGGGAGGATTGAGCTTAAAGCCAACTCCTGGGTCTATGGACACCATGAAGTGTGATATGGCTGGTGCGGCATGTATGGCTGGTACGATCTATTTAGCAGCGCTTCAAAAATTGAAAGTGCATGTCATTGGCTTAATCCCAGCAACAGACAATCGACCAGGATTGAATGCGTATACACCTGGGGATGTAATTACTATGTTCGATGGAACAACTGTGGAAGTGTTGAATACCGATGCCGAAGGACGAATGATCTTGGCAGATGCGCTTTCTTACGCAGCGAAGTACAAACCTGAATTGGTAATTGATGCTGCAACATTGACTGGCGCTGCATTGCGTGCGATTGGTACCAAGGCATCTGTGATCATGGGGAATGCAGGTAAGGATGTATTTGAAAAGTTGGAAGAATCTGGTGATGAGGTGCACGAACGCGTGGTCCGCTTTCCGTTCTGGGACGACTATCTCGAAGAAATGAAATCGAGCATCGCTGACTTGAAAAACATTGGCGGTCCTAATGCAGGAATGATTACAGCAGGTAAATTCTTAGAACATTTTGTGAAAGCACCGTATGTCCACATGGACATTGCCGGACCAGCATGGTTGGATGCCAAACAAGATTATAAAGGGCAAGGTGGAACAGGTACAGGAATTCGCTTGCTCTACACCTTCCTGAAAAAGATGAAATAATGGAGAAGGATAAAGAACTAGTAAAAGAGCAGGGTAGCGCACATCCAGTGCGTGTGGGCATCTCCATCGGTGACATGAATGGAATAGGTCCCGAGATAATTATAAAAGCACTTCGCGACTCACGCATGTTGCTCGATTGCACACCAGTGATTTATGGCTCAAATAAAATCTTTGCTCACTATAAAAAGCTACTCAATGACAACGAGTTCGTTTATACCTCATGCCGCACAGCAGAAGAGGCGCAAAACCGAAAAGTAAACTTGGTCAATGTTTGGACCGATGAGGTTGAACTAGAGATTGGAAAAGCCACAGAAACAGGAGGCAAACATGCATTCTTATCTTTGGAGCGCGCTACACAAGATCTTGCCGAAGGCAAGGTGGACGTGTTGGTTACCGCACCGATTTCAAAGGATGCCATGGGGAAATCTGGCTTTCAGTTTCCTGGACATACAGAGTACCTGGCGCATTTGGCAGGTGAACCAGAGGCACTGATGATCTTGGTGGCTGGAACACTGCGCGTGGCATTGGTCACAACACATATCCCAATCAAAGAAGTAAGCACGTCACTAACACGAGAAAAAATCCTTCAAAAAATCAAGATGTTTGAAAGCAGCTTGAAGAAGGACTTTGGTATCATCCGCCCTAAAATCGCTGTCTTTGGATTGAATCCTCACGCTGGGGAAAATGGCAAAATGGGCACCGAAGAACAAGAAACCATTACGCCTGCCATCAACATGGCAAAAAATGAAGAAATTATGGCGTTTGGACCTTTTCCTGCGGATGGCTTCTTTGGCTCGGATGGCAGACACCAGTTCGATGGTATTCTGGCCATGTACCACGACCAAGGATTGGCAGCTTTCAAAGCCTTAGCATTTGACGATGGGGTGAATTACACGGCTGGATTGCCAATCGTACGCACCTCGCCAGATCATGGTACTGCGTTCGATATTGCAGGACAAAACAAAGCCTCCGAACAATCCTTCCGTAGTGCCATCTATCAGGCGATTGATGTATTTCGCTGCCGAAAAATGAGCAAAGAAATGAACGCGAATCCATTGCCAGTAAGTGTGAAGGAACGCCGCCGTTCAAGCAGTGATATAGAGTGAGTTTTTCATTTTTGGGTAAAAAAAGAACAGTTATTAACACTATTGCGTTAAAATTGTTACCTTTGCCCTCCAATTTTTGATCAGCGTGAAGTCGAAAATAACATTCGTAATTCCTTTCGTTGGCCTCAAAGTGGGCTTTCATGAATTTGATTTTCAAATTCATGATACGTTCTTTGAAGAAAAGGAGTATTCCATCATTCACAAGGGAAATGTGAATGTACATTTGGTACTGGAAAAGAAGGAAACGATGATGATCGCGGAATTCAACCTCTCAGGAAATGTTTCGACATCCTGCGACCGGTGCGATGATCCAATCGATGTTCCAGTAAAAGGGCAGTTTCGATTGGTGTATAAATTTGCCCTTGAACCAAGTGAAGATGAAATGCTCATCGTTTTACATCCTGATTCTTATGAATTGGATGTTAGCGATAATTTATATGAACTAATCACCGTGTCTATGCCAGCGCGTGCGGTCCACAAAGAAGGCCAATGCAATGAAGAGATGCTTAGTTTAATCAGTCAATACACTGTGCATCAAGAACCATCAGAGGACGATTTCGATGATGACTGGGACGACGATGATGATGATGATGATGACTGGGACGATGATGATTCAGACGACGATGATTTGGACATAGAAGAGAAAGACAAGAATGAAAGCGTTGATAACAATGGGCCGATTGACCCACGTTGGAATGCGTTGAAAAATTTGAATAATAATTAATATAAATACATAAAATGGCACATCCTAAACGGAAAATTTCCAAGACGAGACGTGACAAGAGAAGGACTCACAAAAATGCAGTTGCTCAGCAAATTGCAATTTGTCCTACAACTGGTCAACCGCACCTTTTCCACCATGCTCACTGGCATGAAGGAAAACTTTACTATAAAGGAAGAATAGTTGCTGAAAAAGAAGTAGCTGTTTAATCAGTTGCATCTACGCGCTTCTTTATGAAGATCGGCATCGATATCCTCGGTGGAGATTTTGCCCCAGAAGCGAATGTTTCTGGAGCTGTTCTCGCTAGAAAAGAGCTTCCCGAAGACGTGAAACTCGTGTTAATAGGCGACAGAGAGCAAATCTCTAGTGGCCTTTTGGCTTTGGGTGAAACGGAAGAAAATTACGAAATTGTACATGCTCCCGATGTAATCACTATGAATGATCATCCAACGCGCGCCATCCCACAAAAACCCCACAGTTCCATCGCTGTAGGATTTGAATTGTTGGCTCGCAAGGAAATCATGGCATTTGCAAGCACAGGAAATACAGGTGCAATGCTCGTTGGCTCTATCTACAAGATCAACACAATTCCAGGAATTATTCGGCCCTGCATCACCTCAAACATTCCATGTATTGATGGATCCAATTCGATTTTACTCGATGTGGGATCCAATGCGGATTGCAAGGCGGATGTGCTCTACCAATTTGCGGTGCTTGGTTCACTCTATTCTCAAACTGTTTTTGGAGTTGAAAAACCAAGGGTGGCCTTGTTAAATATTGGTGAAGAAGAATCAAAGGGAAACTTATTGACTTTGGCAGCGCACAAAATTATGGCCGAATCGGATGAAATCCATTTCATCGGAAACATTGAAGGCCGTGATATCTTCTCAGGTAAAGCCGATGTTATCGTATGTGATGGCTTTACAGGAAATATCGTCCTGAAGCAGGCAGAGGGAATTTATACGCTGATGAAACAGCGCGGAATTCATGATGAATACTTTGAGCGATTTAATTATGAAAATTATGGCGGGACTCCCATTCTTGGGGTCAAAGGAAATGTGATCATTGGTCACGGAATTTCCAATAGTTTTGCCGTTAAAAATATGATACTTCATGCGCATGAAGTCGCTCGATCTGGGTTGGCAATGCGTGTGAATGAAGCCTTCAACGGAGTATGAAAAAAATTACTGCAGCAATTACAGGTGTTCAAGGATATGTTCCTGAAACAGTATTATCTAACGAAGATCTTTCAAAGATTGTAGATACATCAGACGAGTGGATCACATCGCGCACCGGAATTAAGGAACGGCGCATCATGAAAGATGGTGCTTCTTCGGATATGGCGGCAGCCGCAATAAAAGGGCTTTTGGAGAAAATGAACATTGACCCAATGGAAATTGAGTTGGTGATTTGTGCCACAGTAACGCCCGATTATCCTTTCCCAAGCACGGCAAATGTGATTTGTGACAAGGTAGGCATGAAAAACGCTTGGGGCTACGATAGTATTGCTGCCTGCTCTGGATTCATTTATGCCCTTTCAACTGGCGCTCAGTTTATCGAAACAGGTCGCCACAAAAAAGTGATCGTTGTTGGAGTCGATAAAATGACTTCCATCCTCGATTATCAAGACCGAACAACGTGTGTCATCTTCGGTGATGGAGCTGGTGCAGTTTTACTTGAGCCAAATGACGAAGGAAATGGTGTAATTGACTTCATTCTTCGCAGCGATGGTTCTGGACGTCAGTACTTGATTCAGCCTGCTGGAGGATCTGCATTACCACCTTCACATCAAACGATTGACGATCGGATGCACTATGTGAAACAAGAAGGAAAAGCAGTATTTAAATTTGCGGTAACCAACATGGCGGAAGTTTCGGCTGAAATCATGGAGAAAAATGGCTTGACAAGTGACGATGTTGATTGGTTGGTGCCTCACCAGGCGAATTTGAGAATCATTGATGCTACGGCTGATCGCATGGGCTTGACGAAAGACAAGGTCATGATTAACATTCAAAAATACGGAAATACAACAGCTGGTACCTTGCCACTGTGTTTGTGGGATTATGAAAGCCAATTGAAAAAAGGCGATACACTCATTTTATCTGCTTTTGGTGGAGGATTTACATGGGGTGCGGTTTATTTGAAATGGGCGTATTAAATCAGAAAAAACTAACTTTACAGAAATAAAATCAATACCTATGAATTTACAAGAAATACAAGACCTGATTAAATTCGTATCGAAATCAGGAGTGAGTGAAGTAGAAATTGCTCAAAAAGATTTCAAGATTATCATTAAGGCGGCACAGAAATCGAGGGGTGCAGACCAACCAATTTACGTGCAAACAGCAGCTCCAGAAGCAGCTCCAGCTTTGGCTCCGGTTGCAGTAGCTCCGGTTGCAGCAGTGCCAGTTGCAGCAGTGCCAGTTGCAGAGGACTCAAAATTGATTACAATTAAATCACCAATGATTGGAACGTTCTACCGTTCAGCTGGACCAGAAAAAGCTTCTTTTGTTAATGTTGGCGACAGCATTTCACAAGGAAACACAATTTGCATCATTGAAGCAATGAAACTATTCAATGAAATCGAATCTGAGGTTTCTGGCCGCATTGTAAAAGTGTTGGTAGACGATGCGTCTCCAGTGGAGTACGACCAACCCTTATTCCTTGTAGAACCCGCTTAATCAGTGTGTGATCGGATTTCCGATAGCATTTCATGATTTTAATTCTTAATTAAACAGCATGTTCAAGAAAATATTGATCGCCAACCGTGGAGAGATTGCCTTACGCGTTATTCGTACGTGTAAGGAAATGGGTATCAAAACGGTCGCAGTATACTCTACTGCAGATAAAGATTCGTTACCAGTGCGCTTTGCAGATGAAGCTGTCTGCATCGGACCAGCAGTAAGTTCAAAATCGTATTTATCGATTCCAAACATTATCGCAGCAGCCGAAATTACCAATGCAGATGCCATTCATCCCGGCTATGGTTTCCTTTCTGAGAATGAAAAATTCTCGAAGGTATGTCAAGAGCATGGAATCAAGTTCATCGGAGCACTTCCTGAGCAAATTGCGGGAATGGGTGATAAGGCAACGGCGAAAGCAACAATGATTGCAGCAGGTGTTCCTTGTATTCCAGGTTCTAAAGGATTAATTGTAGACCTAGAAGATGCGCGCAAATCAGCACTCGTTGTTCGCTATCCAGTTATCCTAAAAGCAACTGCCGGAGGTGGTGGTAAGGGGATGCGCATCGTTTGGAAGGAAGAAGATTTGGAAGCAGCATGGGATTCAACGCGTCAAGAAGCAGCAGCTGCTTTTGGAAACGATGGAATCTACATGGAAAAATACATTGAGGAGCCACGCCACATCGAAATTCAAATTGCAGGTGACCAATACGGAAATGTATGTCACCTCTCTGAACGCGATTGTTCTATTCAACGCCGTCACCAAAAATTGGTGGAGGAAACTCCATCACCTTTCATGACGGAAGAGTTGCGCGAACGCATGGGCGAAGCAGCAATAAACGCAGCCAAAGCTGTGAATTATGAAGGCGTTGGAACGGTCGAATTCCTAGTGGATAAAAACCGTGAATTCTATTTCATGGAGATGAATACCCGCATTCAAGTGGAGCATACCATCACTGAGGAGGTCATCGACTATGATTTGATTAAAGAGCAAATCAAAATTGCTGCAGGTCATAAGATATCTGGCAAGAATTATTTCCCTCATTTGCATGCAATCCAATGCCGGATTAACGCGGAAGATCCATACAACGATTTCCGTCCCTCACCAGGAAAGATTACGTCATACCATTCTCCAGGTGGACACGGAGTACGTATCGATACCCATGCCTATGCTGGTTATGTGATCCCTTCAAACTATGACTCGATGATTGGTAAACTAATTGTTGTTGCTCAAACGCGAGAAGAGGCTATCCTGAAGATGAAACGTGCATTGGACGAGTACATCATTGAAGGCGTGAAAACAACGATTCCTTTCCACCAAAAATTAATGGACAATGAGGATTTCCGAAATGGAAACTTCACCACCAAATTCATGGAAACATTTGAATTCTAATAATTTATATTAGCACTTTAAAAAAGTCGACTATTTAGTCGGCTTTTTTTATTCCCCACACTCTCCTCCTTCCCCTCTTCGAAAGAGGGGTGTCAGCCTTGGCTGACGGGGTGTTATACCACCTGTGAGCAACGGAGTTGCGAACTTTCACTAAAGCAACGAGTTACTAACTTCGAACAACGAAGTTGCGATTCCCAGAGCAACGAAGTTGCGAACCCTAGAGCAACGAAGTTGCAATTCCCAAAGCAACGAAGTTGCAATTCCCAAAGCAACGAAGTTACGTCACCTCTCTCCCTCACCCTCACTCTCATTCTCACCCTGTTCCATCCCAAACCTCTCCAAAATAAACTGCTCTAGTTTAAACATCGTTGTCTTAATCCTATACTTCACGTCAGCTGCATCAATGCGATAAATTGCAAGTCCCAAAGCGGTCAAGTCAGCTTCTCGCTGTGTATCGTATCGCTCTTTTCCTTTGTGACTATCCCCATCAATCTCGATGATTAGCTGAAGCTTATGGACGTAAAAGTCAACGATGTAATGGCCAATCACCCGTTGACGGTCAAAATCGATGTTGTGAAACCGACCTTTTGTCACTTGTACCCAGAAGATTATTTCAGTGATTGTACTTTCGTTTCGCATCTGTCGGGCATATTTTTTCAGTGCGGGATTTCTGGGCAATGGTTCGGATGTTTGCACCTTTAAAAGTACGCCTCGAATGGCATAGGGATTTTGATACAACGATCGCTGCGGTTTGTACGAATCATTGGGCTCAAAAAGAAGGTGAGTAGGTATTTCGTTCCAAATAATGTAGGGCAAGACGATGGCCTTGCCTTCGGAATACGATTTTTTTATAATGGGGTAGTCATCCGCCAATGCATCATGACTCAATGGGAATGGTTTAATGGTTTTCATTCGAGTGGTTTTAAAAGAGAAGATACAAAAAAACCGTGGGATTGGGTTCCCACGGTTTCTATATTTTTGCGAGCTACTCGCGAATAATTCTTTGTTTTACAATCCGAGTAACACAGCAACAGGATCTTTGGACCCGAAGAGCATTCTTTCTGGATTTTCAAGCATTTCCTTCACTTTTACCAAGAATCCAACGGATTCCTTGCCATCGATGATTCTATGGTCGTAGGAAAGCGCTACGTACATGATTGGACGAATCTCCACTTTCCCATTGATTGCCACAGGTCGTTCCACGACATTGTGCATACCCAAAATCGCTGATTGCGGTGGATTGATGATAGGTGTTGACAACATCGAGCCAAATACACCACCGTTCGTGATTGTAAATGTTCCACCAGTCATTTCGTCTGGTGTCATTTTACCATCTCGGGCTTTTACTGCCAAGCGCTTGATTTCGCGTTCAATTTCTGCCAATGACATCTGTTCTGCGTTCCGAACAATTGGAACCATAAGACCTTTCGGTGAAGAAACGGCAATGCCGATGTCCGCATAGTTGTGGAAGATCATTTCGTTGCCATCGATTTGTGCGTTCACTGATGGATAAAGATTCAACGCTTCGGTTACCGCTTTCGTGAAGAAAGACATAAATCCTAGGTTGACTTCATGGTGTTTCGCAAAAGCTTCTTTGTATTTTGCACGAAGATCCATGATTGGCTTCATGTCCACTTCATTGAAGGTCGTCAACATGGCTGTTTCGTTTTTCACAGCAACGAGACGTTCTGCAATTTTACGACGCAGCATACTCATTTTTTCGCGGCTTTGGTCACGCGTTCCTCCCCAACCTTGTGCAGCATCAACAGGGAATCCAGCTGACATGGCTGCAACAACATCTTGCTTTGTTACACGTCCATCCTTACCCGTTCCATTTACTTTCCCACTAGGAATGCTATTCTCGGCCATGATCTTCGCAGCAGCGATTGATGGTGTACCCGCTGCATAAGAATCTTTTTTTACTGGATCAGGTGAAGGTGCTGCTACTGCAGGAGTGCTTTTTTCGGCTACAGGTACTGCTTTAACCTCTTCTTTCTTTTCTTCTGCTTTTGGTGCTGTACCCGCTGGTCGAGCGGCCGAAGTATCAATCAAACAAACAACTTGACCTACCTTTACCACGTCACCATCCGCTGCTTTGAGTGTGATGATGCCGCTTTCTTCAGCAGGAAGTTCTAGTGTGGCTTTGTCTGAATCGACTTCAGCGATGGCTTGATCCTTTTCAACATAGTCCCCGTCGGAGACCAACCATTGAGCAATTTCTACTTCCGAGATTGATTCACCTGGACTTGGAACTTTCATTTCTAATACTGACATATCGGTCTATTTTAGTATGGAGTGCTTAGTTGACTTTTACTTTGGCATAACTGAACAAATCTGCAAAGAGTTGTTTTAGTCGTTTTTCATGCAATTTTTTTGATCCTTCTGCTGCTGCAGCGGTGGCATTGCGCGTAATTCCTATGAATGGAATGTCTCTCATCGACATCGCAATGTAGGTCCACGCTCCCATGTTCGCAGGTTCTTCTTGTGCCCAAAGAATGTTCTTCGCGTGTGTATATTTTGAAAGGATCTTGTCTATGTGATTTTTTGGAAGAGGGTAGAGTTGTTCAACACGCACAAAGGCCATATTTTCAACACCCAATTCCGCAGCTTTCACTTTCATTTCGTAGTAGAATTTACCCGAACAGAAAACTACTGTATCTATTGCAGAAACATTAGCCGCCGCGTCATCAAGAACTTCTTGAAAACAACCCGTCGCCATTTCTTCAAGTGACGATGTAGCAGCCGGCAAGCGTAAAATCATTTTCGGAGAGAAAACGACCAATGGCTTTCTAAATTCTCGCTTCAACTGTCTGCGCAATAAATGGAAATGATTTGCAGGAGTAGATGTATTTACAATTTGCATGTTGTTGTCTGCACATTGCTGCAAGAACCGCTCCATGCGACCAGAAGAATGCTCTGCTCCTTGTCCCTCATATCCGTGAGGCAATAGCATAACGAGTCCACTTTGTGTAGCCCATTTATCTTCTCCTGCAGAAATAAATTGGTCAATCATGATTTGAGCACCGTTGAAAAAGTCTCCGAATTGTGCCTCCCAAATGGTTAAGCCTTTTGGCGTTGCCAATGAATATCCGTATTCAAATCCGAGCACACCATATTCGGATAATAATGAATTGTAAACAGTGAATTCGGCTTGATTGTCAGACAGGTGGTTCAATGTAATGATTTCTTCTTCGGTGTCTTCCGTTTTTACCACGGCGTGACGGTGAGAGAAAGTCCCACGTTCTACATCCTGTCCTGAAAGTCGCACAGGTTGACCTTCAACCAAAAGGGATGCATACGCCAACATCTCGGCTGTTCCCCAGTCCAATGTATTGTTTTTCACTGCATTCATTCGATCTTCAAAGATCTTCGCAATCTTTCTGAAGTATTTTTTTCCTTCAGGAAGGGTTGACAATTTAATGCCCAGTTCGTATAGTTTTTTCTTGTCGACACCGGTGTTGGGCGAATGCGTAAAATCCTCATCATGTGCATGACGGAATCCTTCCCAAGTGGCAGATAAGAAATCATAAACAAGGGCTTTATCCATCTTGCGGGAGTTCTCAAATTCCGTTTCTAGGAAATTGTTGTATTCCTCTTCAATTTTCTTTGCTTCGTCTTTGTTTAAGATCCCTTCAGTTTCGAGTTGGGAGAAATATATGTCTCTTGGATTTGGGTGATTTGCAATGAGGTTGTACAAATGGGGCTGCGTGAATTTTGGTTCATCCCCCTCGTTGTGACCGTACTTTCGGTAACATAAAATATCGATGAATACGTCGCGATTGAACTCTTGACGGTATTCCATAGCAATTTCAATCGTTTGAACAACGGCCTCAACATCATCTCCATTGACATGGAAAACTGGGCAGAGCGTTGTTTTCGCAACATCTGTGCAATAGGTTGACGATCGTCCATCCAAATAATTCGTTGTAAACCCAACTTGGTTGTTCACCACTAGGTGAATGGTACCACCCGCACGGTAGCCATCAAGTTGCGCCATTTGTATCGTTTCATAAACGATACCTTGGCCTGCAATTGCCGCATCACCATGAATGAGCACCGGACAAATCTTATCTTCAGACTTTAGGACGTGATCAACCTTTGCACGGGCAATTCCTTCAACAACAGTGTTTACAGCTTCGAGGTGCGATGGATTTGGCGACAGCGTCAAGCCAACGGTTTTACCACTTGACAATTCTACAGCAGACGTAAATCCTTGGTGATATTTAACGTCTCCGTCAAAGTAATCTATAGAGTCAAACTCTTTGCCTTCAAATTCCGAAAAGATGTCTTTTGGTCGCTTTTTGAAAATATTGGCCAAGGTGTTTAGTCGTCCTCGGTGCGACATCCCCATCACAAAATATTCCACGCCAAGTTCAGAACCTTTATTCACAAGTGCCTCTAATGCGGGAATTAGGGCCTCGCCACCTTCAACAGAAAAACGTTTCTGACCAACGAATTTTTTACCCAAAAATGATTCAAAGCAAGATGCTTTGTTGAGCATGCTGAATATCTGAACTTTACGGTTCTTGTCGAAGCTAGGTCTATTTTTTAATTCAATTTTGTTCTTGAACCACGCGATGCGCTCAGGATCTCTCATGTACGCAAATTCGATACCGATAGATTGGCAGTAGGTTAAGTTCAGATGGTCGATGATTTGGCGCAATGTCGAAGCACCAATCCCAATTTCTTCACCGGCATTAAATACTTTATTTAGGTCACTTTCTTCAAGACCAAAGTTTTCAATGTCCAAGGTTGGGGTGTACTTCCGACGATCACGAACAGGATTTGTCTTTGTGAACAAGTGCCCACGTGAACGATACCCGTTGATCAAGTTGATGACCTTGAACTCTTTTTGAAAATTCTCGGGAATTTCTCCGCCCTCTTCATAATTCGTTCGAGCAAATTCGAACCCTTCGAAGAATTTTTTCCAGCCGATATCCACGCTTTCGGGATCCTGACGATATTGTTGGTATAGGTGGTCGATAGCGCTTACATCCGCATTCCCGACGTACGATACTTTGTCCATTTATCTTGTACTCTTGATGGAAAAACAAAGGTAGGCTTTTCGGTGGATTGGGGGAGTAGGATTATAAATTAATTCGTTCTCAAGGTCAATTTTTAGTCGAATTCTAGAATATTCTCAAAATTACAGGCGTTATATGTCCATTTATGGGCTTTTTTAACCCCCTAGAAGTGCATTGTATTTTTCCAATAAGGCGAGGTATTTATTTTTCCAATATTCAGCACTTTCAGATCGAACAGTATAGTTGTTTTCCTCCGAAATAGGCTCTTCAAGGTTCATGAAACGTTGTAAATCATGAATGTCATTCGCAAAATTATAATGAATGATCGAACCAATCCGAAGAATGTGCTCAATGGATAAACTGGGATTGTCAAAGGCATTGTACAACCAACGACGACTTTTACCCATTCGCTTAGCCAATTGGGTCAATGGAAGTCCACTTTGACGCACGGCCTTCTCAACAATTTCTCCTTTGTGTTGCATATTTCACAAATGTGAGTATCACAACGAGAAAATAAATTACCAATAAATGCACAATAGTGTAACTAAAAGTCGTCTTTTCATCATCGAAATGTGCATTCACTTGCATCGGTGTTTTAGCTCACAATGGAGAACTATCTTTGATTCCCGCACAATCATCCCCCCTAAAAAATCTTTTTAACTTTGCCTTATGGAACAAAAAGAGGATAAACTGAAGGAGGTCATCTCCCACGCGAAGGAATATGGTTTTGTATTTCCGTCATCTGAGATTTATGATGGATTGGCAGCTACTTACGATTATGGTCAATTGGGCTCGGAATTGAAAAACAATATCAAATCGTATTGGTGGAAGTCTATGGTTCAAATGCATGAAAATATCGTAGGGATTGATTCTGCTATTTTTATGCACCCTACGACATGGAAGGCTTCCGGTCACGTTGATGCTTTTAATGATCCACTTATTGACAACAAAGATTCCAAAAAACGCTACCGTGCAGATGTTTTGCTAGAGGAGCACATGGAAAAAATTCGCCTCAAAATTGAAAAAGAGGTGGAAAAAGGGGTCAAGCGCTTTGGCGATGACTTTGATGAGCATCAGTTCCGTGCAACAAACCCGAATGTGTTGCGTAACGCAGAGAAAATCAAAGAAATAGAAGACCGAATGCGTACCTCACTCGAAGCAAATGATTTAGAGGGCGTGTATCAATTGATCATGGACTGCGAAATCGTATGCCCCGTCAGTGGCTCACGCAATTGGACGGAGGTGCGTCAGTTCAATTTGATGTTTTCAACTGAAATAGGATCTGTGTCAGGCGATGCGGCAACAATTTACCTTCGCCCAGAAACAGCTCAAGGTATTTTTGTGAACTTCTTGAATGTACAGAAATCAGGACGAATGAAAATCCCATTTGGCATCGCTCAAATTGGGAAAGCCTTTAGAAATGAAATTGTTGCACGTCAGTTTATTTTCCGAATGCGTGAATTTGAACAAATGGAAATGCAGTTTTTCTGCCGACCAGGTGAAGAAATGAAATGGTACGAATACTGGAAGGAAACACGCTCTAATTGGCACAAAGCACTTGGATTGGGGGACAATCAATACCGTTTCCACGACCACATAAAATTGGCACATTACGCCAATGCAGCTTGTGACATAGAGTTCAATTTTCCAATGGGCTTTAAAGAGCTTGAAGGAATTCATTCACGTACCGATTTCGACTTGAAGCAGCATGAGCAATTTTCCGGAAAGAAATTGCAGTATTTTGATCCTGAATTGAATCAAAATTATGTGCCTTTTGTGGTTGAAACATCTGTTGGTCTTGATCGCATGTTCCTGGCTGTCCTCAGTGCCTCCCATAAAAATGAAGTCCTTGAGGATGGTTCCGAGCGAACAGTATTATCCATTCCTCCCGCCTTAGCACCTTACAAAGTGGCGATTATGCCTTTGACGAAGAAAGACGGTTTGCCAGAAAAAGCACGTGAAATCATCGACGGATTGAAGTTCGATTTCTTGTGTCAATACGACGAGAAGGATTCTATCGGAAAACGCTACCGCCGTCAGGATGCCATTGGAACTCCCTTCTCAGTTACTGTGGATCACGAAACCTTGGAAAACAATACGGTGACCATTCGTGACCGTGATACCATGGAACAAGTGCGCGTGAACATAGCTGATTTGCACAGATTGATCGACGAAAAAGTGAACATGAAAACACTTTTGGTGTAAAAAAGAATTGCCTTATTTTTCTTTAAACGGCTGCATTTGCAAGCCGAGAAAGTCGTCGGGGTACTTTTCTATCCCATCAAATCCTAGGTCAATGTCACGGCCGTCGGATGGAATGTGGTTTGTCCCAAAAAGATAATCCCAGATACTCAAGGTGATCCCGAAATTAATTCCATTGGGACGACTCGATGGCATGTGCTTCGCATGGTGCCAAATGTGCATCTTCGGATTGTTCAATATGTACTTCAATGGTCCATAATCCAAGGCAATATTCGCATGGTTTAAGTGACCAATGAGAATGGTGAATGCGTGAAGCACAAAGGCATCTTCAAGTTTAAAGTTGAGCAACCAAGACAGCACAATGTATAGCCCGGTTTTATAGACAAGCGTTTCCATCCAATGGTAGCGTAGGTGGGCGGCAAAACCCATTTCTGTAACGGAATGGTGTACTTTGTGGAATTTCCATAGCCATTTGTTTCGGTGCAAAACAACATGGATGCACCATTGAATGAAGTCGGCAAGAAAGAAGAAAATCGGAAACTGAAGCCATAGTGACAACCCAGCGAGATTGAATATGCCCTTCTGAGGCAAGCCGATGGTATGCATGAAATAAGCGAAGTAGCGTTCGCTCAAGGAGGAAAGTACAATAAATACGATGAGGTTGAAGATGAAAAAATTGAAGAACATGTAAAATGCATCCATCCAAAATCCTTTGCGAAAAATACGCTGTTCTTTGCGCCATGGAGCGAGCAATTCCAAAATCCAAACGGCGACAGAAACATAAATCAGTAGGTAGAAATAGTTGTCACTACGAAATGGGTGACTTATACTTCCCCAAACATAGCTTGCGTAATTTGAGTATATCTGAAGTACTTGTTCTAAAAAGGTCATGCGCTATTTTTTTCTAAAGTATGCTTTATAGTGGTTTGTATATGTAACAATGGTAAGGCCCGTTCTGTTTCAATACTGCAAAAATAGAATCTCTCCCGTAGTTTTACTTAGTACCACTAGGTAAAACCAATCAAATTGCCGCTATGCCTGAATGGTTTTGACAAATGGCCGGCCAATCATGCATTTATTTGTTGCATGAAACACAAAAAAAAATAAACATGAAAACAAATTTCTTGACATCGGCCCTGTTGATCCTCGGTTCGATAACTACTGTGCTTGCGCAGAGCAACAGTGCACTCAATGTATCTGCGACCAAAACAGATCCGACCTGTTATCAAACGTCAGACGGGACCATTTCACTCGATGTCATCGGTGGAGTAGCGCCATACACGTTCACTTGGTCGAATATGGAGACGTCCTCCACATTAACGGGACTGTATTCAGGACTTTATGATGTTACGGTGCAAGATGCACTGAATGATGCGGTATCGCTATCTTTTGAACTGCTCAACCCTGAAGAATTAAAAATTACTGGAGCAGTTACACCCGTATCAATGCATGGAGGTTCTGACGGCGCAATTGATGTGACGGTAACAGGTCTTGCTGGTGGATTCAACATGCTCTGGTCGAGTACAGATGGTGCTGGATATGACATTTATCAATTTGATCAGACGAACCTTACGGGTGGAATTTATAAATTTGACATCAGCACAGAGTTTGGTTGCAGCGCTTCAGAGACTTTCTTCGTCGATCAAGCAAAACCAACGCTAGTACCACTCGGAAGCTTCTGGACAAACACCTTTGTTCCAGAGCAGAAGGACAGTATCACTATGATTTTAATTTATCCAAACCCTTCTGAAGGAAACTTCGCTTTCAAAAATACAGACGATGTAAAAACTGTTTCTGTGTACAATTCGACTGGTACCTTGGTTGGAACCCTTGAAGAGCACGAAGTAGGAAGATCAAACAATGGATTATCGCTCGACAGAGGAATCTATAGTGTGGTGTTTGAAAGGAAAAATGGTACAGTGGAACGTCAAGGATTGGTGATTCAATAACGAAACATCAATTCACAAGATATGAAAAGGGTCTACGTCGGTAGACTCTTTTTTTGTTTTGAAAAATTGCGAACTCAATTTGTGTGTATCACTTGTGTATCTTTGTCAACAAATTCCATCGTATGAAATATTCATTGTTTTTTGTCCTTGCCTTGATGGCTTGTTCTTCAAATCCTGAGGTCGTTCATCTTCGAACAGAAAAAGCGAAGAAGAAAGAAGTAGTGAAGGTTGATCCAAACAAAACCATGACAGCCGATGTCGTTGGAATGACTTGCGAAATGGGTTGTGGTGGAAGTATCCGAACGAAACTGAAGGCCACAGGTGCTGTCTCGCGCGTTCAATTTGATTTTGTAGAGGGACGAAAAAAACAAGGAATGACGGTTTATTTTGATGAAGCAAAAATCACACAAAAACAAATGATGGATATAATTCGGACGATGAATGAGCAACAGTTTACCTTGGCCAATGTTACTGTCCAAACAGTAGAAAAGTAAAGGGTATTTTGAGTGCATAAAGCTAAAGTATAGTCAAATGCACCTTCATCTCGGCCTATTTTCCCAATGCGACAAATGAAAAAATCATTTTTTAACGGAATGTGGGTCAAATTTGGAGCCTGCAAGCTATTTTTCACAACTCAACTGTATTTCCTTCGCAGATAGACCTTATACGCTTCGCGATATAGAATCCGTTTAGAGAGTTGGGCGAGAAAATCTGCCTGGGTTGTTAGTGAAAGAAATTCTTTTTCGGGAAGATCGATGGTGTAAAGCAGCTGGAGTAAGCGTGTTTCTCCTTCTTGCATCAAGTCGGCAATGCGCTCAGCAACAAAGGATTCGATGGTTTCTTTTGTCAAAGCAGCCGTAAGGAATTCTTCAGGGAAGAACAGATTGAATTTTCCGAAGTCCTTGGCAATCTGTTCCTGCGTTTTCAGCACAAAGTCACTGTCGTTTAAGGACAGCTGCAAGGCAGAAAATTCGCTCAATTCGTTCATGCGGGTTGCACTTAGCAGATTCCGCCTCCGGCACTGAATCCTTTCTCTGGAACCATGAAACTCAAGTTTCCTTCAGCATCTTCGGCCATTAAAATCATCCCCTGGGATTCGATCCCACGGATTTTTCGTGGTGCCAAATTCAAGAGCACGCTAACCGTTTTGCCGATGACATCTTCTGGGGCATAATGTGCTGCGATTCCGGAAACAATCGTTCGTTTGTCTAGGCCTGTATCCACCAATAACTTCAATAATTTATCGGCCTTCTCGACTTTTTCTGCTTCGAGAATTGTCCCCAAGCGAATGTCCATTTTACTGAAATCGTCAAAGGTCACTTCTTCCTTTTGTGGGGTGGCTGTAGTTTCTGTCATCACGGTGCTTTTCAATTTTTCGACTTCGGCGATCACAATGTCGTCTTCAATTTTTGGAAATAAAATGGAGGGTAAACGGGTTTGCGTTCCAGCCTTCACAATGTCCGGACGACCTGCATCATTCCAGTCTGCGGTATGTACATTCATGAAGTCTCCCAATTTGCGTGCTGTTTCAGGCAAGAAGGGTTGAAGCACAATGCTCAGATTTGCAGTGATTTGCAAGGCGATGTGCATGATTGTTTTCACCCGCTCTGGATCTGTTTTCACTACTTTCCACGGTTCCTGGTCGGCCAAGTACTTGTTGCCAAGACGTGCCATGTTCATCGCTTCGGCTTGGGCTTCGCGGAACTTGTAGGCGTAAACGAGTTTGCTAATGCGCTGCGGAATAGTGGCCATTTCATTTAAAACGGATTGATCTTCAACGGTCATTTCACCAAGTGCTGGAACAAGACCTTCGTAGTATTTTTGTGTCAGCACCAAGGCACGGTTCACAAAGTTCCCAAGGATATCGGCAAGTTCGCTGTTGATGCGGGTTTGGTATTCTTTCCAGGTGAATTCAGAATCTTTGGTTTCTGGAGCGATGGAGGTCAAAACGTATTTCAATTCATCGGACTTATCGGGATACGATTGAAGGTATTCGTGCAGCCACACCGCCCAATTGCGCGACGTGGAAAGCTTATCTCCTTCAAGATTTAAAAATTCAGAGGCTGGAACATTATCTGGAAGGATGAGGTCACCGTGATCTTTCAATAAAATTGGGAAAATCACTGCGTGAAATACGATGTTGTCTTTGCCGATAAAATGAATGAGTTTGCGGTCTCCGGTCCAGTAGTCTTCCCAATTCTTCCCCTTGTCCAAGGCCCATTGCTTGGTGGCGGAAATATAGCCAATGGGCGCATCGAGCCATACGTAGAGCACTTTTCCCTCTGCATTTGGCAAAGGCACTTTCACACCCCAATCCAGGTCGCGTGTCATGGCACGGGAATGCAAACCACCATCAATCCATGACATGCATTGACCAATCACTTGATTTCGCCACGCTTTTGGTTCGTGTTGCTTCACACCATCCAAAGTGCCTTCCTTGATCCAATCCCGCAACCATTCTTCATGGCGGCCCATCGGCAAGTACCAATGCGATGTGGTTTTTAGAATGGGTGTCTTTCCGCTTAAGGTAGATGTTGGATTCACCAATTCCGTCGGACTCAAATCTGTCCCGCATTTTTCACATTGGTCACCGTAAGCTCCCGGATTTTGGCATTTTGGACATTCGCCTACAATGTAGCGGTCCGCCAAAAACTGCTGGTATTCTTCGTCAAAATATTGTTCAGAAACTTCTTCTGTAAATTTTCCTTTCTCGTACAATTTCAAAAAGAA
>CAMBMC010000013.1 GCA_945868555.1 Chitinophaga pinensis
GTTGGTTTAATTAAAATAAACTGTTCGGCTTCACTATTTTTCAAGGCAAATAAAGCCAAATCTGATTGTTGTGTCGCTTCAGATGGAACCGAAAGTGTAATAAATCTATTGTTTTGAATCAGTGCTGTAGGCAAGGAAATTGGACATACCATGCGAACCTCATTTTCTTTGCACCACCGTGAAACGATAACGGCCCCCTCCATGGAGAAAGGCCCAATTACCATGTCCATATCTATGAACTCATCCTTTTCTAAAACATTCTTTGCTGAGGCGCTGTCACTTTTCACATCGAAAACATATACATTGGCATGAAGCCCTAATGATTCTAGCGAGTCTAAGGCCAATTTCGCACCCATGTAAAACTCCGTCGCAAAATTTGCGAGCTGTTCTGAATAACCTTCGGTACGATCTAAGTACAATGGCAATAAGAGGGCGACATTGTAGGTATTTTTTAAAGGGAAATCCATAGATTTTTCAACAAGAACATCCTTTTTAGGCAATACTTGACGAATATTTACATCCTCTATTTTTTCTTTTTTAAGAGGGATTACAATGCGATCACCTGGTTTAATTTTGGTGTTTTTCAAGCCATTAAAACGCATAAGCTCTGCTGTAGAAACCATATAGCGCTTTGAAATGATATATAAGTTTTCGTGACCCAACACAATGTGATCAATAATCGAATCTGAAAACGACAATTGAAGGTTTGGTTTATCTTGAAAACGAATGGTGTCCGCATCAGCAAGGGGCACCTCCGTGAAATTATTCACATCTTCGAGAACAACATCTTTCATTACCCCTTTTATGAGAAGCACTTGCCCTACCTTCAAACCAAGTTCCGCGTCTGGATTATCGGCTATAATTGCCTCTACCTTTACCCCATATTTTTTTGAGATGGCAAATAAAGTTTCCTTCGTAAGGACCGTATGTTTTACATCAACTAGCGAAATAGGAATCAAAAGTTTTTGTCCTTCAACCAAGCCTTTTTCACATCCTGGATTTGCAGTGATTATTTTATCTACTGGAACATTGTACGTTTTATGAATGCCAAAGAGTGTATTTCCCGTCTGGACAAAATGAACATAGTATTTTACTCCGGAAACAATCTCAACAAGTGGCGTTCCTTGCGCGCGAAGCACAGAAAAAATTCCAAGTAAGAGCGTGAAAATTAAATACTTCATTTTACTTTTTTCTCGGGGCATACCAATCGGAATGCCAGTTATTATTCCCACTCAATTGTAGCCGGTGGCTTTGAACTTATGTCATAGGTCACGCGGTTAATCCCTTTCACTTGGTTGATAATGCGGTTCGAAATGCGAGCAAGAAACTCGTAGGGCAAGTGACACCAATCCGCCGTCATGCCATCCGTTGAGGATACTGCACGCAGCGCAATCGCATTTTCGTAGGTGCGTTCATCCCCCATGACCCCGACGGATTGCACCGGCAAAAAGATGGCTCCCGCTTGCCACACGTCATTGTAAAGACCTTCTTCTTTCAAGCCTTGAATAAAAATGTGGTCAACCTCTTGTAAGATGCGCACTTTTTCTTTGGTGACATCGCCCAAGATTCGAATCCCCAATCCCGGACCAGGGAACGGATGTCTATTCAAGATGGCATCATCAATTTTTAAAGATCTGCCGATACGACGCACTTCATCTTTAAACAATAATCGAAGCGGTTCAACAACTTGCAATTTCATGTAATCAGGAAGTCCACCAACATTGTGATGCGACTTTATGGTTTGAGAAGGTCCACCATTGACAGAAACAGATTCAATTACATCGGGATAAATCGTCCCTTGTCCCAACCATTTTGCATCTTTAATTTCTTTGGACTCTCTGTCAAACACGTCGATAAATACTTTTCCTATGGCTTTGCGCTTTCGTTCAGGGTCTGTTTCCCCTTCAAGTGCGGTATAAAATTCTTCAGAAGCATTGACTCCTTTCACATTCAAGCCCATGTGCTTGTAAGAATCTAGCACTTGCTCAAACTCGTTCTTGCGCAACAAGCCATTGTCCACGAAAATACAATGAAGATTCTCACCTATGGCTTTGTGCAGTAAAACTGCGGCTACTGATGAATCTACTCCCCCCGAAAGTCCCAAGATAACTTTGTCCGAACCAATCGTAGCGCGAAGTGAAACAACAGTCTCATCAACAAATGATTCTGGGGTCCAATCTTGCGAACAACCACACACCCCTACAATGAAATTACGCAACAAAATCGCGCCTTCCATGGAATGATATACCTCTGGATGGAACTGAATGGCAAATGTTTGTTCGCCCTCAATTTCATATCCCGCCACCTCGACATCCTCTGTACTGGCGATAATCTTATAGTTTGAAGGAATCTTTTTTATTGTATCTCCATGTGACATCCATACTTGACTTCCGTCAGACATTCCGCGCATCAAAACATTCGAATGATCAATGAATTTCAAATGCGCCCGACCATATTCGCGAATGGATGATGGCAATACCTCACCACCAAAATGATGAGCTAGATATTGTGCACCAAAGCAAACCCCCAATAATGGGATTTTTCCTTTAATGGCGGATAAATTAGGTCTTGGAGAAGCTTCATCACGCACGGAGAAAGGACTTCCGGAGAGAATCACCCCTTTAATGTTTGGTGTGATTTCTGGACATTTATTCCACGGATGAATCTCACAGTAAACATTCATTTCGCGCACTCTGCGTGCTATAAGCTGCGTATATTGCGAGCCAAAATCAAGAATTAAAATCATTTCATGCATGGCCCAAAGATACACTGAAATTGATGATTATAGGTGCTTTGATTCCATTCAAGCACAACTGAATTGTTAACAAGATTTCAACGACATTTTGTCAGCAAATACGGAATGGAACGATTTATGACAAAAGCAGCGAAATTTACAACGAAAGCCAACTTAAATCTACTAGATTTTACTTAAATTTGGCCCTTTGTTAACATGCAACTTGAACGATGATTTCAGACTTATTAAAGAAACTATTTGGGGATAAAACCGCAAAGGAACGCAAGGAATATCAACCCATTGTAGATAAATCAAATGAATTTTGTGCGCAATACCAGTCGCTTTCTGACGACGAACTTCGTGATAAAACAGCTGGGTTTCGGCAACAGGTAAAGGAATCTATCCAATCTTTGGAAGATTCCCTGAATGAACTTAAAGCAGAAGCTTCGGATGTTGCAACTCCGATTCACGAAAAAGAAGTTCTGTTTGACCGAATTGATAAAATGGCCAAACAAATTGACGAGAAAATAGAGGAAACACTTGCCATTATTCTTCCTGAAGCATTTGCGGTAGTTAAAGAAACCGCGCGCCGTTGGTCAGAGAATGGACAATTGGTGGTGAAGGCACAAAACTTTGACAAAGATCTTGCGGCGAAGAAAGACGGCATCACCATTCAAGGCGATCAAGCCATTTGGCACAACCAATGGACAGCGGCCGGAGCTGAAGTGAAGTGGAACATGATTCATTATGATGTTCAATTGATGGGAGGTGCTGTGCTCCACCGAGGAAACATTGCTGAAATGCAAACTGGTGAAGGAAAAACGCTTGTGGCAACATTGCCTGTTTACTTGAACGCACTTTCAGGAAAAGGTGTTCACGTAGTGACAGTAAACGACTACCTTGCCAAGCGCGACTCGGAATGGATGGGTCCCTTGTATCAATTTCATGGATTGAAGGTAGATTGCATCGATAAGCATACACCAAACTCTGAGAGCCGTCGCCAAGCTTACCTTGCGGACATCACCTTCGGAACGAACAACGAGTTTGGTTTCGATTACTTGCGCGACAATATGGCAGGCGCAGTGGACGAACTCGTTCAACAGAAACACCATTTTGCCATTGTCGATGAGGTCGATTCCGTTTTGATTGATGATGCGCGAACGCCACTAATTATTTCTGGTCCAACTCCACGAGGCGAAGAGCATGAGTTTCACCAACTGAAGCCACGTGTTGAAAATGTGGTGGCCGCTCAACGAAATTATGTCAACCAATGTTTGGCGGAAGCGAAAAAACTTCTTGTTGTGATCAACGGTGAGGCAGAAGCTGGACAAGATGCCAAACAAATGTTGGAAGAAGGAGGTATTGCACTGCTTCGTGCACACCGAGGACTTCCTAAAAATAAAGCACTGATTAAATACCTTTCCGAGTCTGGTATAAGGGCTCATCTGCAGAAGATCGAAAACTTCTACATGCAGGAGCAAGGAAAGAACATGAAGAAAATTGACAAAGAACTTTTCTTTGTTATTGATGAAAAAAACAACACGATAGAATTGACAGATAAAGGCATCACCCTTATTTCTGGTTCGGACGATCGTGATTTCTTCATCATGCCCGATATCGGTTCTGAAATTGCTCGCCTTCAAAAGGAGGAACTGGAGAAAGAAGCTTATTTGGAGCGTAAAGATGTGTTGGTGCGCGACTACAGTATCAAGTCTGAACGCATTCACTCCGTAAACCAGCTATTGAAGGCTTATACCCTTTTCGAAAAAGAAGTGGAATATGTCATTTTGGATGGAAAGGTGAAAATTGTCGATGAGCAAACGGGTCGAATCATGGAAGGACGCCGTTACTCCGATGGATTGCACCAAGCCATTGAAGCAAAAGAGAATGTAACCGTTGAAGCAGCAACGCAAACCTATGCCACGATCACACTTCAAAACTACTTTAGAATGTACCACAAATTGGCGGGCATGACGGGTACAGCTGAAACTGAAGCAAAGGAATTGTGGGACATCTACAAATTGGAAGTGTTGGCGATTCCTACTCACCGATCCTTGATTCGTAAAGATCAAAATGATTTGGTGTTTAAAACAGCAAGAGAGAAATACTCGGCAGTCATAGAAGAAATTGAAAAGTTAGTCGTACAAGGACGCCCAGTTTTGGTGGGAACAACCACGGTAGAGATTTCTGAATTGTTGAGCCGAATGCTCAAGATGAAAAACATCAATCACCAAGTATTGAACGCGAAATACCACCAGAAGGAAGCAGAGATTGTTGCCATGGCAGGTAAAGCGGGAGCGGTAACGATTGCCACCAACATGGCAGGTCGTGGTACCGACATCAAATTGGGAGAGGGTGTTAAGGAAGTGGGAGGCTTGGCCATCATTGGTACTGAGCGTCACGATTCACGTCGTGTTGACCGTCAGTTACGCGGACGTTCTGGCCGACAAGGTGACCCGGGATCATCACAGTTTTTTGTTTGCTTGGAAGATGACTTAATGCGTAAGTTCGGTTCTGAACGCATCGCTAAGTTGATGGATCGCATGGGGCTCAAAGAAGGCGAAGTCATCACGCACAGCATGGTTTCCAAATCTATTGAGCGCGCTCAAAAGAAAGTAGAAGAAAATAACTTTGGTGTAAGAAAGCGTTTGTTGGAATACGATGATGTAATGAATGCTCAACGTAAAGCAATTTACAAAAAACGCCGCAATGCCCTATATGGTGATCGAATGGACTTGGATATCGACAACATGTTCTACGATGTCTGTGAATCGACTGTTCTTGTGCATGGAAAAGAGGCTTTCGAAGCCTTTGAATTGGATTTGATCCGATTGATTGGTATCGATTCACCTGTTACCCAACAAGAATATGCAGTTATCGACCGCACCGAACTTACAGAGAAGGTTTACCAAGCTATGCGTGAGCAATACGACCGTAAATCTGAAAAAGTAGCTCACCGCGCGTTTCCACAAATCAAGCACGTATTCGAAACGATGTCCGACAAGTACAAAAACATCGTGTTCCCATTGTCTGATGGTCGTCGCGAAATTCGGATGATTATCAACCTTGAGGAGGCGTACAAATCTGAAGGAGCCGTTATCTCACGTGACTTTGAGAAGAATGTTATCCTTGGAAAAATCGATGACGAGTGGAAAGAGCATTTGCGTGAAATGGATGACCTTCGCTCTGCGGTGCACAATGCACAGTATGAGCAGAAAGACCCATTGTTGGTGTATAAACTTGAATCGTTTGAATTGTTTAAATCGATGTTGCTGCGCTTAAATGGTGAGGCGATTGAAATGTTGATGAAGTTGGATCTTCCCTCAGAGCAGGAAGTGCAAAGCACCAATAAGGAAATTACGCATCAGAACAATTACGCGAAAGCACAAACGAATCAAGATTCTTCTACAACATCCACTACTCCGCCGCAATTTAGTAACAATCAAGCCAATCAACAGGCGATTCGCAATTCTATGCCACAGCAAGAAAAGCAACAGCCCGTTGTCGCGGATCCAAAAATTGGTCGAAATGACCCTTGTCCATGTGGAAGTGGAAAGAAGTATAAACAATGTCACGGAAAATAATGTACTAAACTAATGGCGGGCATTCATTCGGTTTCTATCGTTGGGACAGGCAATGTTGCCCATCATCTTGGCAAGGCCTTTCGTGACGTAGGTATTTCAATCTCCGATGTTTATGGCCGAAATAACGCTTCTACGAACGAATTAGCGCATTTATTATACTGTTCTGTTGCTCCTACGCTGAATGAATTGACAGGTGACCTCATCCTTTTATGTGTATCTGACAATGCCGTGATCGACGTGGCCTCGAGCATTTCAGTAAATCGTCGCTTAGCCTATACTTCGGGATCGGTTCCTTTGTCATCGTTGCCAATTAGAACGTTTTGTGGTGTGTTCTATCCCCTCCAAACCTTTTCGAAACACCGCGAAATTGACATCACGACTGTACCTTTTCTTATTGAAGGAAATTCAGAACAACATGAATCGGAATTGATGCAATTGGCTTCGAAAATAAGTCAACACGTCCTATCAGCCAATTCAAACGATCGACTGAATTACCATATCAGTGCTGTGTTTGTCAATAATTTTGTCAATCATCTCTTTTCACAAGGAAAAGCTCATGTGGAGGAACATGGACTTGATTGGGAAGTGCTGAAACCATTGATTTTCGAAACCATTGGGAAAATTTCAGATTTAGATCCACTTGAGGCGCAAACAGGACCAGCAGTGCGAAAGGACGAGCAAACCATAGAACGCCATCTGAATGAATTGGAAGGTAAGTCCAAAGAAATCTATACGCTTATTACTCAGAGCATTCAACAATCTGCAAAAAAATGATCAGTTACAAGGAACGATTAAATCATGTCACCACCTTTATGTTTGACGTTGATGGGGTATTGACCTCTGGAGAGGTCATTCTTTTTAAAGATGAAATTGTCCGTACACTTCATTCACGCGATGCCTATGCCTTGCAATATGCAGCGAAAATGGGCTACCGCATCATCATCATCACTGGGGGAAACTCAACGGATGTGCGCGACCGTTTACTTGGTCTAGGCATTCATGAGGTGCACCTATCCTCATTTAATAAACTGAATGTGTACAACGACATCAAACTCCGCCACGATTTGCGTGACGAAGAAATCTTGTACATGGGAGATGACATCCCCGATTATCAAGTAATGACTGCAGCAGGAGTCGCCACTTGTCCGCAGGATGCAGCCATAGAAATCAAGCACATCAGCCACTACCAATCGCCATTTACAGGAGGTAAAACATGTGTACGCGATGTGATTGAGCAAACATTGCGGGTACAGAAAAAATGGTTTTCTGAAGAAGCCTTTGAATGGTAATTAGTTGCGAATAATTCGTCCCCTGCTCAAAATTTCACCGCCATTCGAGCGCACAACATAAAGATAGAGACCAGATTGGAATCTCGACAAATCAAGTTGGATCGATTGTGTAAATGTTCCACTTAGCACTTGGTTTCCAAATGCATCAATGAGTTGAAGGGAATAATCTCCTTCGATAGGAAAATCGATAGTGATCTCACCATCAGAAGGGTTCGGAAATACCCTCACTCCAGAAACAGATTCTTGCTCCTCTATGCTCACAATCGGATTGTACCCCGGACCAATCGGAACTGTCGGATAGAGGTCATTTGGTCCAATTTTGCATACAAACACACTATTTCCACCAACACCAAAGGAAGAAACATATCCGGTAAAAATGGCACCGCCGTCAGATGTTGCAATGAGTTCACCCGTCACATCTTCTCCTGTATATCCGACCTTGAACAGGGAATTGTCGTACCACATGTTTTCACTCTCCCGCACTAAGGCAATGTCGTAGCCACCTGGAAAAGTACTTGCGTCCTTGTAGCGAAATGCGACATATTGCTTCATGTTCGAACCATAGGCCACTATTTGATCGGCGATTTTCTCATCAGCTGAGGTCAATGCATACTCAAAGTCATAAGATCCATTGGTTTTAATTCGTCCAAAATACTCATCGTAATCCGAGCTCATGGACCATCCAACAAAATTTACGCGATCCAAAACCAGTGAAATATCATTGATTCCAGCATTGCCATTATTTCCTGTCGGTAAAAACCATTCAATCACACCCGAATCTTTGATGCGCATGACAAAGCCCTTGTACATGGAAGAATCCGTATTGAACATGGTTCCGGCGACAATAAAGGTCGAGTCATTCAATTGTTCAATCACATTTGCGCGGTCCTCACCTCCTCCTCCAATCGTCTTGGTCCATAAGGTATCTCCCTCGGAATTTGTCCGCACAATGTAAATGTCGTCATCGCCACCAAGAGTTGAATTGCTTTCCCCAACCATCATGACACCTGTATCTTTCGTAAGTGCAGCATCATTCACTTTATCCCATTCAGTTCCTCCGTATGATTTTTGCCAAAGCATAGTTCCCACCTCATCGGTCTTGACCAAATAATAATCATAGGCTCCGTTTCCAAATGAATTGGTAAACCCAGCGAGGTAATAGCCTACACCTGGTTTATGCAGCACTCTTCGTGCAAAATCCGTTTCTGCGCCACCATAGTGCGTTGACCACTCATAGGTTCCCATGCTATCTAATTTCAATAAAAAGGCATCAGACGGTCCTTCCGAAAAACTACTTGACCCACCACAGACCGTGTAAGAACTATCCAGGTGTTGCACGATGCCTTGACCAAAGTCATATCCATTGTTTGAAAACAACTTAAAGAAGGCAATTTGCGAACTTACTTGCTGACTGCACATCACCGTGGTCAAGCATAGAATGAATGTTAGAATGCGCATCTGAATCGAAAAATAAATGAATCACCATAGCCCTTTTTACTCAAGGTACCGTAAACATCTTCCAATCCTATTCCGAGGTTGAAGTTCTTGAAATTGAATTGAGAATAATAGCCTGCTCTAAATCCTGTAAATCCACCATAGCTCACATTCACGCCAAAGGAAACTGTGTTGACTTTAATTTGAGCACCGGCATAGACCATTGGAACAGCAGAAAGTGTCGGATACATGCGGATTCCATAAAACCCTTGCACCATAGCATCCTCCATCTCGCTCACCATTTTACCAACTTGAAACACTGCTGGAAGCATTTTCCATCCTGAACCTGAAGTAGAGTCCACGTTTAGCGTATCCGACAAACTGAAGGAACCGTTGAATACGCTTCCATTGCCATACAATTGGTCGAAGGTCAAGCCGTCGAAGGAAACTTGCGTATTCGCTGCATACGTTGTGACTGGACTACTTAAATAAGCCGCTCCAAGATTTTTTACCAAGAACTGAACATATGCTGTTTTTCCTTTAACAATTTCAACCGGCATGCGGTAGTCAAGGTCAATTCCAATACCGACACCCTTAAAATAATTTGCTCCAGAGGATGCCGCATACCCACCATCAAGTGTTAAACTTAAGGAATCCGCATTGGCTGTTTGATAGAGTGTTCCTTCACGCATTCGAGCAGTGACAAAAGAACTGATCCCATAGACGTTCAAACTAATGTTCGATTTTGTTGTTTGATCAATTGCTCCAATGCCAAACTTTTGAAAGGTCCAAAAGCTACCCGTGCTCCCGGAAAGTGAAGCCTCTGCCCCCAGGTAAGATTCATTTCCGTTGAACACCAGCCCAAATAAATCCTTGGAATAGAGCAAGGAGCCAATCGCAGTATATCCGGCACGAACAACAAGTCCATATTTTTCTTTTCCAAAAAACTTTACATCGGTATTTCGGTATTCCACTTCACCTGTCAGTTCAACACCTACCCGATTGATTCCCTTTTGGCGATTGAAAGCGAAATCAGACATCGCATTGGTGATTTCCCCACCACTGACAAATTTCTGGATAAGTTCTCTACTCAAAGAGCTCGATGAAAGATCATAATGTCCTTGAAGAATAAGTTCATGGGCATGCACAAGTGTATCGTGTTGTTGCGGAAGTAAGCGCTGTGCATAAGCCTGAAGTCCAAAACCTAGCGCGATGAATAGGATTAAACTTTTCATAGTACCGCTCTCAATTTAAACCGTGCTTTCAGCTTCACTGCCATAAATGCTCCAGCAGGAATACTCATCATTTCATTCAATCCAGAAGAAGGATTCGGTGTGTTCAATTCCACTTGTACAGCGACCTTCTTGATCAAATCCAAATCGAGAATCATGGCTTCCGTTAAAACAAAAGAAACTTCAGAATTCATTTTTTGGAGATTATCACTTGGATCAATAACGCCTAATTTTGCAGATTTAATAGTTGATGTTCCGGTCACAGTATGAATGATATTTCCGGCATCATCCATTAAAAACAATGTTGCTCCCGCAGAGATCGGAATGGCATTTGTCGCATTCAAGACCAATTCTCCCGATTCGATGTGGGTGACATTTTGGTTTTGTGCGACATTAAAATCGAATGTGTCACGCAAGGTTAAGCCATCTGCGCCAACTGCCAAAGGCATCTGAGCTTTTATTCGCACTTTCAATCGGCTATTTGGAAATATCTCATTCCACCCACCGGAGACATTCCCCCAAGGATTCAATTCAATTTTATAGCCCAATGTATGTTTCTTTCCAAGATTCTCGAGGTATTGCTCCACATTGCTATTGGTTTGATCAAAGGCCAAAACTTCAGTTGAATTCACTAAGGTTGACCATGAACCAGTTGCTGGATCTAAAAATACAGGTGTACCAATTTGAGGTGCCGATAGGCTCACTGTGTTTCCTGTATAATTTGTGTTTTTCACCAAAGTGATGGTCGCCTTGGCTCCTACTTTTAAGCCGTTGATGACTTCAATTTGAATGTCAGACGAAGGTAAATCAATTGTTCCTGCAACTAAATTCGCTAATGGTTCAAGCAGATAATCTGTGGTATCTGAGATGCTGAGATTTCCAAAATAACCGCGCGCATAATCAATTTTGATATCCTCAAACGCTGCCTCCACTTTAAACACATCCTGGGCATTGAGCATAACTGATGGTCCATTTGGGTCTGAAGTCACTTGCAGTTTTGATTGCAAAATATTGAATTCACCGCCATTTACTCCCGTCAAATCAATGTCATAGCCCGAAAGATCTAACACGGCCGTGGCTATACCTGGCGCAGAAGATGTTCCTGCTGGCGCTTGGTAATTTTCGATGAAAGGGACCCCATTTTTAGAAACTCCAGGAAGCTGTACGGTGAAAAAAGCAATCGTTTCAATTGGATTAAACACCTTTAGACGGATGCTGCCATTGGACACCCGAATTTTTTTTAGCTGAATACCCTCCAGATTTAGTGTATGTTCCTCCACTTGATTGACAATGCTAAACCCTGGTGTGATGTTCAGTGATCCACCCACATTGAAATCCTGAACAATTGTTGTGTCGGGAATCGCAATGAATTTTTCAATCCCAAAATCAATGATTGTTCGCGTCAAGTCCAATTCATAAAAACCTGAACCGTTTATGGTTAAGGTCGAATCGTTCACTAAATTTTTAAATGTCAATGTATCATTCACTATTGGTGCCACCCAATCGGAGTCCCAATTTGTTTTCTCTTTCCGACATGACATCGTTAGTGGAAGTAAGAGAAGCGCGTATATGGCTATTTTTTTCACCGTGTTAAGTCGTTTTCTGGTTTAATTCGTTGGCTAAGCGCGTTCGATAATCACGGCATATCCTTGTCCGACACCGATACACATGGTCACTAAAGCGTAACGTTTGTTGGTGCGTTGAAGTTCAATTGCGGCAGAATGCAGAATGCGTGCACCTGACATCCCAAGTGGGTGACCGAGTGCAATAGCTCCACCGTTTGGATTGATGCGTGGATCATTGTCCGCTAGTCCAAGTGTTCGCGTGCATGCCAACACTTGCGCTGCAAAGGCCTCGTTCAACTCAAGGACATCCATTTGATCGAGGGTCAGTCCTGTTCGTTGGAGCACCTTTTGAGATGCGTAAACTGGACCTATTCCCATGATTCGCGGTTCAACACCTGCCGCAGCAGCACCAACGATGCGTGCCAAAGGTGTAAGATTTTGAGATTTTACAGCATCATGAGATGCCAACAAGAGTGCAGCAGCACCGTCATTCAATCCTGATGCATTTCCTGCAGTAACAGTTCCATCTTTTTTAAATGCCGGTTTCAAGCCAGCAAGTGTTTCCATTGTTGTTGAGGGACGCATAAATTCATCCGCATCAAATGAAATGGGATCTTTGCGTTTTTGCGGGATCAACACCGGTGCTATTTCCAGTGCAAAGCGACCGTTTGCCTGAGCTATGGCAGCCTTCTCTTGAGACCATGCCGAAAAACGATCCTGAGATTCGCGGTCAATATTGTACATTTCGGCCAGATTTTCCGCAGTGTTTCCCATGCTATCTACCCCGTAAATTTCTTCCATCATTGGATTGATAAAACGCCAGCCGAAAGAAGAATCATACATTTTTGCATCGCGACCATAAGCCGAGGATGTTTTTGAAATCACCCATGGACCGCGCGTCATGTGCTCAACACCTCCTGCAATGTATACTTCTCCAGCACCATCTGCAATTGCTCGAGCCGCATTGACTGTAGCCGCCATTCCTGAAGCACAAAGTCGATTGACTGTCTCCCCGCCACTTTGAACTGGAAGTCCCGCAAGCAATCCAGCCATTCGGGCTACATTGCGATTGTCTTCACCCGCCTGATTTGCACACCCAAAAATCACATCTTCGATGAGCTTTGGATCTAACTGTTGATTTTTTGCCATCAAGGCGCGAATCGCATGTGCAGCTAAATCATCCGCACGAACAGCAGACAAGGTGCCTCCAAAACTTCCAATGGGTGTGCGTACACCGTCAATTATAAATACCTCTTTAGACATAGTTTCAAATTCGCAGTTAAAGATAGCAAATAAAAAGGTGTCAGTCTTCCTCATTTTTTTAAGTAGTTAGATTCAGTGAAACCTCATTTTTAATTGCTGAATTCATGACAAATGTTCTTTAATAAAGTCTTGTTACACCAGACTTTACCTCTTGCATCAACTTCGTTTGGAAGATAAACTTCCGAAAATTCCGATCTATTAAGATTCTCCAATAGGCATTCATTCCTCCAATGTGTATAAGTCATACCAAGATTGGCAAAACATTTCCCATTATGAGCTCAGTAACATGTATAGTGATGTTATCTTTATCTCCAATTTTGAACAATCAAAAGCAACAGTGGAAGACAAGCACCCGAAGATTATATTTGCAGGAAGCGGCATGATGGAAGGCGGAAGCATTCTCCATTACATGAATCAGCACATTGAAAACGAAAAAAACACCCTGCTTTTCGTAGGTTTTCAAGGTGAGAGAACTCGCGGTCGCGCCATTTTGGAAGGAAGTACCGAGTTTAAGTTTTTTGGTGAATACCGTCAAGTGAACTGTCAGATTCGTTCCATTTCATCGCTTTCAGCCCATGCAGATCAAGGCGAAATGCTTGATTGGTTAAAGAACTTTAAAAAAGCTCCAACGAAAATCTTTCTCAATCATGGCGAACCACATCAAACCGATGCCCTTCGTGCGAAGATTGAGTTTAAATTCAATTGGGCCACTGAAATCCCTAAATTGAATCAACAGTATACGCTAAGCTAAGATCAATGAGTACCTACAAGACAACTGACACGCAAGACATCCACTTTTTTCAAAGCCTCCTTCAGGAGCGCTGCATCGTTGACGAATCGATTCGAACAGAGTACGGTCATGATGAAACGGAAGACATTACCATTATGCCAGATGTTGTCTTAAAACCAGAAACAACGGCCGAGGTTTCCGAGATTATGCGGTATTGTCACGAACATAACATTGTAGTGACCCCATCAGGAGCGCGAACAGGATTAAGTGGTGGTGCGATTCCTGTTTTTGGCGGTGTCGCCCTATCGATGGAGCGTTTCAATAAAATCATTTCCATTGACGAACGGAATCACCAAGTAACGACCGAACCTGGTGTCATTACCCAAGTTTTGCAGGATGCCGTTCGCGAGAAAGGCTTGTTTTATCCACCCGATCCTGCCAGCAAAGGCAGTTGTTTCATCGGTGGAAATGTTTCTGAAAATTCAGGTGGTCCAAAAGCCGTAAAATATGGCGTGACCAAAGATTTTGTCTTGAATCTTGAAGTTGTATTACCCACAGGTGAAGTGATTTGGACCGGAGCCAATGTCTTGAAAAATGCTACAGGCTACAATCTGACACAACTGATTGTAGGCTCAGAAGGCACCCTGGCCATCATCACAAAAATTGTCCTACGTCTGATCCCCCATCCAACGCATGACTTGCTGATGTTGGTTCCCTTCTTCGATGCGGAGAAAGCATGTGAAGCCGTAGCTGCAATCTTTCGAGCTGGAATAACACCGAGTGGACTAGAATTCATGGAAAGAGATGCCTTGACTTGGGCACAAACATTTACAGGAGATACTTCCGTTCCAGTGAAAGAGAATCACCAAGCCCATCTGTTGATTGAGGTCGATGGATTTGATCCCGACCAGTTGATGGGAGAATGTGAAAAGATCATGGACGTTTTGGGAAATTTCGAAACCGATGAAATTCTATTTGCTGAATCTGAAGCACAAAAGGCTAGTTTATGGGCCTTACGCCGTAAAGTCGGTGAAGCAGTGAAGTCCCAATCCATCTACAAGGAAGAAGATACCGTTGTTCCGCGTTATGAATTACCAGCCCTCTTGTCAGCAGTCAAACGCATTTGTCGACAATACGGCTTGCATTCCGTGTGTTATGGTCATGCAGGCGATGGGAATTTACATGTCAACATCATCAAAGCCGATCTGACCGATGAACAATGGGACACAGTCTTACCTGTGGCCATTCGCGCGATGTTCACTGAAGTCGTTGCCCTTGGTGGAACCTTGTCAGGAGAACACGGAATTGGACTAGTACAGCAGCCGTATATGGACATTGCCTTTCCTGAGATTACCTTGCAGTTGATGCGCCAAATCAAGGATGTGTTTGATCCGAAAGGGATATTGAATCCAGGGAAGATTTTTAGTTACAAAGCTTAGATCCCGATGGGGTCACAAAAACAGAGTGAGAGTGAAAAGCGAGAGCGGTTCACCCCACTTTGTTTATTCGCTCTCACTGCTTGTCCCGACACTTCGGGGTTCAAACTCATTCTTTACTTGCTTTAGTTTCTGTTTGCAGATGTATAAGCCTAATGAGGTCATACCTAGTTCGCCTTTCATCATGGCGTATTATCAGATAAAAAAGAAAGGAAGCAACAATTCTAATTCGTCCCGAACGTATTCAGCTCCCCGTTTTGCATTTCTCGGTATTTCACCGCAATGTAGGCAAGCAAGATCCGCATGGTATCGAAGGCATGTTCCGACTCAGCGCTGATTTCCTTTTTCTGCAAACGCAACAACAATTTCATGTACAAGGCTTGAAAAGCCACCTCAATATTGTTCTTGTCTTTAAGGTTGGAACGCTGCTTAAACTCTTCAATGATTGGTTCAGCTGCAGCATATAGGCCTGCATACTTTTCATCCTTCAAAAGATTCAGCAAGGTATTGTGGAGGTAAGAAATCTCCACCAAAATATCTTTCAAGTCATGGAGATGTCCTTGCTTCTCTATGCGTTCCGCTTTCATTGATTTGATCAGCGATTTGTACCAATCTCTGTATTGCTCCACAAATGAATCATCTGGAAGTTGAGGTCGGACGTATTGATCAATGATTTGATCTAGGTTGAAATCGTAGGCACGAATCAAATCCTCCACTTGAAAAATGTAGAGTAAATATTCAGCGATATTTTCGCTTCGTTTCTGTCGGGCGATGAGCATGCTTACTTCATGTCCTTTTCGATGTCATCCTGATGCTGATTGAGAAAAGCACAAAACTCCTTGGTCACATCCATCGAACCGTTGATGTAATTGATTTGTCCGCCAGTACCATGGATCAAGAGAATATCAATATTATTTTCCTCGCTGAATTTCTTTCCAAACGTTTCAATCTTTTTTGAAATCACTTCCAATTTCTCCATCGTTTCTTTCTCCAACTTGGCGCCTTGTGTTTGCTGGTACTGCATCAGCTCAGACTCCATCTGCTGGACCTTTTGTTGAATTTGAACGGTTTCATTTTCTGAAAGCAAACCAGAACGTAAACGCTCCTCGTTGCGGTACACATAGCTCTGAAATTCTTTTGTGCGACGATCTACTTCACTTTGAAAGGCCTTTTGTTTCTTCGTAACAATGGCATCTTGATCCTTGTAATACGTAAAGAGTGTTTTAAGGCTATCGCTATTGTAGTAGGCAATTTTCAAACCTTTCATGTCGCGGGTTTCAACCTTCGGAACTGTATTTTCCTTTTTCACTTCTTTTTGTCCACAGGCAACAAGTAGTGCCGCCGACGCAATCACAATAATTCCGTTTTTCATCGTCTTCATTATCCGTTCTTTTTTTGAAACGCACTTTCCCAATCACTGCGCATTTCGATACATCTTTTCAGGCAATTGGAGAGTAACTCTGGGGTAATCATGGCTTCAACCTCTTCGAGTGAATTCACATCCAATTCTCCAATTTTAAAGAGCTGTTCGAATTGGCCCAACTCAATTTTTACAATGTACTTTGCATTGTAATTTAAGATGGATATTCGAAATCGTTCGTGCGGTACTTCTTTGATTGTGCGCATAGAAACAAAAATACTATTTTCGATTGATGCTGACAAGAAAAGTAAACATCAGAAAACAAGACAAAACTTAAATGGCGATGGCTATATCTGGATCGATGTATTCCTTAAAAATAAAAGGAACCTTCACCATGTATGCATAGTCCTGCCCTACTTCATACATGTCTTCATCAGATTGACGGTAATACCATTCCACATGCACCTTTTTTCCTGCCTCAGACAATTCATTCAGTTTATAAAGTAAAAAAAGTATGCGCTTGGAAGATGAAATGTTGAAATACTCAAGATCAATTTTCACAACCGTATTGGCCAATGGATGTAACAAATACCCTTCAAACCAATTTAAAATAGGAAGCCAAAATTCATCGGCTTGATCAGGAATGGAGCGGCCACGTATTTCCATTGCGCCGGTAATCGCATCGAAATGGATTTTAGGCGTTTGAGGAGAGGCATCAATGACTAAGGTATTCATTTGGGCAAAGAAATTGGTTTAGCGCAATAAGTTACATTCTTGACACAGGGAAATTCTCCATTTGTCAAGCTGCTTACCGCATCAATCTCAAAAACGAAAATACGCTTTTTTCGAATAAATAACACTTTTCATCGAACAAAATGTAGTTTTCACGAAACATTTGGTTTTTAACACCAGAAATAAAAGCACGATTTTTACTTAATCGTACACGCTCATTTTTTTCACATCTTTGCGAGAATGGAACTTTCAAACAAATACCGAATCGTGAATGTGCTTGGAAATCAAGCCGTACGAAAGTTCGGAACTGTATCTTTGATTGAAGACAGGGCTACAGGTCAGCAAAAAGTTATGAAACAGTTGGTTCTAAATGACCACAATCAACATATTTCAGAACGCTTGGAGCGCGAGTCCAGTTTTAATTTTCAGTTGTGTGGATTACCCCGTGTCACCGAATTTATCAAGACCGACCGTGAAATTGTTTTGGTAAAAGCGTTTGTTGAAGGAATCCCACTCGACGACTATTGGCAAACCATTCCGAGAAAGCAGCGAATGGATCAGTTGGTTCACATCCTAAAGGCCTTGTTCCCTCTTTTCCAAGTGTTACACGAACAGCAAATCGTTCACTGCGATATCAAACCCTCCAACATTCTCATTGAAAAAAAGGACGATTCCATTTCATGCCATCTCATCGATTTTGGCATGGCCATTCGGAGTAACGAAAACAAGCACTTCAAACTTCTATTTCCTTTGGGTTATGCCGCACCCGAATTAATTCTCAATCGTTTGGAGCTCCTCGATCACACGAGTGACCTTTATGCCTTGGGGATTGCGATTTGGAAACTATTTACAGGCACTTTACCACTAACACATCCCAACCCGAGTATTTTCACAAATCTGCAATTGACCTATCCACTGCCCGATCACAGCGACCTGCCAAAGGGACTTTATCCCATTTTACAAAAGATGTGTGACAAGCACCAATTTAAAACAGCACCCAACCGCATGAAGATTGAAGAAGTAGATCCATTACTGCGAAAGGCCCAACAGAGCAGATACCAATGCTTACAAGAAATTATATCCGATTTGCAGAAAATACCGCAAAAGAAAAGTTGGTGGCCTTTTTAATAGAATTCCTTTCGGAAGCCAAGATTAAAACTAAACAACAAGGGTGCGTATAGTGACGTATTTTGAGCAGTTGAATTGCTTGCCGTAGATAGAATCATATAGGCCAAATTGAGATCCAAGTATATCGTACCAATTCCCGCAAAGGTATTTTTAACCCCTCCTCCT
>CAMBMC010000014.1 GCA_945868555.1 Chitinophaga pinensis
GCAATACCTAAAGACGAGTAAATAATGATTTGACGCGCTGGTTTTCCTTCACTTACGGCATCTGCCACGGCTAAGATCACAACGATCAATAGGTATGGATACAAAGATTGAATAGAATGCCCCCCAAGCACATTGGCAAAGGCAAATACACCGAAAGCGGCAAATGGAAGTAAAAGACTCAACTTCAATTTTGTCGATTCTTTCAAGTCAAATGCACCAGCAGCGGATGTCCAACGGCCAATCATTAAACTCGCCCAAAACAAGGAAACATAAGGAGCAACAGCACTTTCTGGCGTCCCCAACTTTTGCTTCATGAACTCTGGAAGATTGCTCGCTGTAGATACTTCTACTCCGACATAAACGAAAATAGCGATCATGCCCAGCACCACTTGTGGATAGCGTAAAGTTTCCATAATTCCACCACCATTGCTTTGTGTTTCACCTCCGATGCGGTCAGGAACAGAAGAAAATTTAAAGAAAACAGCAGCAATAAGAAACGCCGCGCCAAGCACGAGATACGGAATTTGGACCGCTTCAAGATTTAAGGCTTGGTCCGGATTGGAAATCCCTCCGAAAATAGCAAACGAAACAATCACAGGTCCGATGGTAGTACCCACATTGTTGATTCCTCCGGCGAGGGAGAGACGCATATTGCCTTTTGATGGATCGCCCATCTGAATGGCAAGAGGATTCGCTGCGATTTGCTGGAGGGAGAATCCTAGTCCTACCGTAAACAACCCAGCAATCAACAATGGAAAAGATGCGTTGTTAGATGCCGGTATAAACAGAAGGGTACCCACCGCCGAGATAATCAATCCAAGGGCAAGCCCATTGCGGTAACCGATTAAATTCAAGATGTCACGTTTCAGTAAACCTGAAATGACAAAGTATAAAATTGATCCAACCGTATAGGCCACATAAAAGGCGAATGAAATCATCTGCGATTGAAGCTGACTCAAGTCTAAAGCTTTTTTGAAGACTGGAATTAAGATATCATTGCTCGCGGCGACGAAGCCCCAAAAGAAAAAGATAACAATAAGCGTAACCAGTGAGCTACTTTTAGTAGGAATAGACATAAGCAGTAAATTTGGGCCAAGATAGCAGTAATTCTGCGCTTAACTTACCGATTGACTCAAATTGCTGAAAGTTTTTTCGTAAGAGATGAGTTTTTTCGTTGCGGCAACGATTCCATTTACATCGAAACCACAGTCCGCCCAAAGCTCTTCTTGCGTTCCGTGGTGCACAAAGTGATCTGAAATTCCGAGGCGTACCACTTCAGCTGAATACTTTTGATCGACCATAAATTCAATCACAGCAGAACCAAATCCACCCATTAAGCAACCATCTTCCACAGTGATCACTTTCGAAAATTTAGAGAACACTTCATGTAACATCACCTCATCAACAGGTTTCACGAAACGCATGTCGTAATGTGCTGCGCTAATTCCCAACTCCTTCATTTCAGCAAGTGCTTGTTGCGCAAAATTTCCAGGGTGACCTATGGTTAAAATAGCGACATCTTCACCATTCGTGAGTTTTCGTCCTGTCCCAACCTGAATCGCTTTCATTGGCGTTTTCCACTCGGTCATTATCCCATTTCCACGAGGATAGCGAATAGAGAAAGGCCCCATATTCTCTTGCTGAGCTGTAAACATTAGATTTCGCAATTCAGCTTCGTCCATTGGTGCAGAAACAACCATGTTTGGAATGTGACGCATGTATGCCAGATCGTATGCACCGTGATGTGTTGCACCATCTGCTCCAACTAATCCGCCGCGATCGAGGCAGAAAACAACATTTAAATTTTGAAGTGCTACGTCATGTAAAACTTGATCATAGGCACGCTGCATGAAAGTCGAATATATGTTACAAAAAGGCACTAGGCCTTGCGTTGCCAATCCTGCGGAGAAAGTTACCGCATGTTGTTCCGCGATCCCCACATCGAATGCACGATTGGGCATGGCCTCCATCATAATATTCAAAGAGCAGCCAGAAGGCATCGCTGGAGTAACACCCATAATCTTCGTGTTCTTTTCCGCCAATTCAACAATGGTATGACCGAAAACGTCTTGGTATTTAGGCGGTTGAGGCGATTTTGGGACCACCTTTACAATTTCACCTGTTTCCTTGTTAAACACCCCTGGCGCGTGCCATTTCGTTGGGTTTCCTTCCTCAGAGAACTTGTATCCAGCACCTTTTCGCGTGATGCAATGCAAAATCTTTGGACCAGGAATATCTTTTAAATCTTCTAACACCTTGGCTAAACCAATCACATCATGCCCATCAACAGGACCGAAGTAGCGGAAGTTTAAGGATTCGAATAAATTGCTTTGCTTCAATAAAGATCCTTTCAAGGCGTGCGTCACTTTCGATGCGATGGTTTGTGCATCTGGACCAAATTTTGAGATTTTCCCCAAAAGGTTCCACACCTCATCCTTAATTTTATTGTACGTATGTGAAGTTGTGATGTCTGTAAGGTATTCTTTCAGGGCACCAACATTTGGGTCAATCGACATGCAGTTGTCGTTCAAAACCACCAATAGGTTGGCATCTTTTTCAAACCCTGCGTGATTCATTCCTTCGAAAGCCAGACCAGCCGTCATGGCGCCATCACCAATTACAGCAATGTGCTGACGTTGCTTTTCCCCTTTGTATTTGCTGGCTACAGCCATTCCAAGTGCAGCAGAGATCGACGTAGATGAATGGCCCACACCGAAGGTATCATATTCACTCTCAGAGCGCTTTGGAAAACCAGACATTCCGTCTTTGAGACGATTCGTGTGAAAACGTTCGCGTCGACCAGTTAAAATTTTGTGTCCGTAAGCTTGATGACCTACATCCCAAACCAATTGATCTTCAGGAGTGTTGAATACATAATGTAGAGCAACTGTCAGCTCAACTACACCTAGGCTTGCACCGAAGTGGCTATTTCCAATTTCTGAAATAACATCAACAATGTATTGACGCACCTCATCAGAAACCTGTGGCAAATCATCCACCTTAAATTTTTCCCGAAGATCGGAAGGGATTTGGATTTGCTCCAAAAATGGCCCTGCAGTATATTCTCCCATAGCATTTACTTCGTTGTTTCGCGTCACGCGTCATAAACTAACAAACAAGATATTTATTTTGTTCGTTGTATCAACCTAATGCGATTATTCTTTATGTCTTCACTAGCTCCACACGTGTGTCGCCTTCTGTTTCTAAATCGGTAATCAATGCGCTGCTGCTTGTTGCGCCAAATACAATTTCTTTCGCCAAGACTTCGGCTTGCACATATGCAGCATGTGCAGCAATGGCCTCACGCAAGGTAGCAGTTGTTTCGACCGTGATGCGAATCTTATCCGTTACCTCCAGACCTAAGTCCTTTCTCAAATTCTGCACTCGGTTGACCAATTCTCTGGCGATTCCTTCAGATTTCAATTCGGCCGAAATGGTAATGTCCAAGGCAACCGTCAAGCCTCCTTCCGATGCTACCAACCAGCCTGGAATGTCTTGCGCCGTGATTTCAAAATCAGCCAAATCAAGCTCAATAGATTCTCCATCTATTGTTCCGTTCCAAGTTCCTGTTGACTCAATAACTGAAATGTCATCACCCGACATTTGCCCAACAAGCGCAGCAATGGCTTTCATTTGCTTGCCATATTTCGGACCTATTGTTTTAAAATTCGGTTTGATGCTTTTCACCAAAACAGCACTTCCCTCTTCGAGCAATTCCACCTCCTTTACATTTACTTCCGAAAGGATCAAGTCTTGTACATGGCGTAAATTGTCAGCAAATGTTTGACTCAACACTGGTACCATGATTTTTTGAAGCGGCTGACGCACGCGAATTTTTTCCTTTTTACGCAAAGCCAACACGAGCGATGAGATGCGCTGCGCGATGTCCATTTGATCTTCGAGATTTGTATTGATCAAAGTGCTGTCAACCTGCGGGAAATCTGCCAAGTGGACCGATTCTACGGCATGTTTTTTTGATACACTGTTTAAATCGGTGAACAACTGATCCATGAAGAATGGCGCAATAGGAGAACCCAAAATAGCCACCGTTTCAAGGCAGGTATACAAGGTCTGGTAGGCCGACAATTTATCTTTCGAATCGTCACTCTTCCAAAAGCGGCGACGGCAGAGACGCACATACCAATTCGACAGTTGATCATTCACAAAATCCTGAATCAATCTTCCTGCTTTCGTTGGTTCATATTCTGCAAAAGCGGCATCCACTTCCTTCACCAATGAATTCAAGCGCGACAAAATCCAACGGTCGATTTCTGGTCGTTCGTTGTGAGATACTTCCGTCTCCGAGTAATCAAAACCATCGATATTCGCGTACAATGAGAAGAACGAATAGGTGTTGTATAGCGTTCCGAAAAATTTTCTCTGCACTTCTGTAATTCCGTCTTTGTCGAACTTCAAATTGTCCCATGGCTGAGCATTTGTAATCATGTACCAGCGTGTCGCATCGGCTCCGTAAGTAGAAAGATTTTCAAATGGCTCCACTGCATTTCCGAGTCTCTTCGACATTTTTAATCCATTCTTGTCGAGCACCAATCCGTTTGAAACCACATTTTTGTAGGCAACCGAATCAAATACCATCGTGGAAATGGCATGCAAGGTATAGAACCAGCCACGCGTTTGATCCACTCCTTCCGCGATGAAATCACCTGGAAAAGCCTTATGATCATCGATGAGCTCCTTATTTTCAAAAGGATAATGCCACTGGGCATAGGGCATCGAGCCTGAGTCGAACCATACGTCGATGAGATCGGCTTCACGCTTCATTGGTTTTCCGGAAGGCGAAACCAGCGTAATCAAATCCACATAGTTTTTATGTAGATCAATTTGCGCATAATTCTCCTTCGACATATCTCCGGCTGTAAAATGTGCCAATGGATTTTCAGCCATTACTCCGGCTTTCACTGCCTTATTGCATTCATTTTTTAATTGTTCAACCGATGAAATGCAGATGCGCTCATCTCCTTCAGCCGTGGACCAGATTGGAATTGGAATTCCCCAATAGCGTGAGCGTGACAGGTTCCAGTCGTTGGCATTTTCGAGCCATTTCCCAAAACGTCCAGAGCCCGTAGATTCAGGTTTCCAGTTGATCGTATTGTTCAACTCCATCATGCGCTCACGTACATCCGTCACGCGGATAAACCATGAATCGAGTGGGTAATACAAAACGGGTTTGTCTGTTCGCCAGCAATGTGGGTAGCTGTGAACATATTTCTCAACCTTAAAGGCCTTATTGTCTGTCTTCAGCGCAATGGCGATGTGCACATCGGCAGAGCGTTCAGGGGCATCATTTTCGTCGTAATATTCATACTTGACAAACATGTCAGCGAGCTCCCCCACTTCTGGACGGAACTTCCCTTGCAAATCTACAAGAGGTACTAAATTCCCTTTTTCATCGGCCACCAACAACGGTGGAACACCTGCATCTGCGGCTACTCTAGCATCGTCAGCTCCAAAAGTCGGCGCGATATGTACGATTCCTGTTCCGTCTTCCGTTGTCACGAAATCACCGCCAATCACACGGAATGCTTCTTCCGGTTTTTCTGCTGGCAGGGCATACGGCATCAGTTGGTCATAGCGAATTCCGACGAGATCTGCACCTAGGCATTCACCCGCAACGAAATACGGAATGACTTTGTCACCAGCAGTATAAGAGCCCAATTCATCCGCACGTTCAATGGCTTGAAATCCTTTGCTGAATTGGTAGCTTACCAGATTTTTCGCTAAAATGACATTGATCGGCGCATGTGTATATTGGTTAAAAGAGCGCACCAAGACGTAGTCGATTTTCGGACCCACACACAAGGCTGTATTCGATGGCAAGGTCCATGGTGTGGTCGTCCAAGCGAGGAAATGTGTTTCTTCGGCACTTGTATCAACACCTTTAAATGGGGCTAAGCCTTTCCAATCGTTGATTTTAAACTGGGCAACAATGGTCGTGTCCGTTACATCTTTGTAGCAGCCAGGCTGATTCAATTCGTGGGAGGAAAGACCTGTTCCCGCTTTTGGTGAGTAGGGCTGGATCGTATAGCCTTTGTACATCAAGTTTTTCTCGAACAATTGACCAAGCAACCACCATACCGACTCCATGTATTTTGGTTCGTAGGTGATGTATGGATCTTCCATATCTACCCAGTAGCCCATTTTTCGGGTGAGGTCATTCCAAATGTCGGTATAGCGCATGACGGCTTCGCGACAGGCTCTATTGTAATCTTCGACAGAAATCTTTGTTCCGATATCCTCCTTAGTGATCCCTAATTCCTTCTCAACACCCAATTCAACAGGCAAGCCGTGGGTATCCCATCCTGCTTTACGTTTTACCTGAAAGCCTTTTAAGGTTTTATAGCGGCAAAAAATATCCTTGATGGCGCGTGCCATGACGTGGTGAATGCCTGGTAATCCATTCGCGGATGGCGGACCTTCGAAGAAAATAAACGGTGTTTTCCCTTCACGCGTGGAAATGGACTGTTCAAAGACCTTCTCACGCTCCCATTTTTCCAACACGCGTTCTGCCACATTTGGCAAATTCAACCCTTTATATTCTGGATATTTGTTCGACATATACCTTGCTTTTTCGCAAGCAGCGAAATTAACGAAATTTGGCGAGAGCGCATAGGAAGTACGGCTATTTTTGTCCCGATTCCGATGGTGTGAATTGTTAAAATTCGCATTTCAGTTCGGGATCATGAAATAGATCCCCGTCTTGCTCGTTCAAGCGTTCACTAATTTACTTAACGATGAAAAAACTAACTTTTTACTTTTTATTCGTTTCCACAGCACTTGTTGCACAGGAAAAATCGGGCTGCATGCAACTGACAGAAGCTCAGGTATTGATTGGTTCTAACCTGTCCACAGTTGAAACCATGTCGCTCAATGATTTTAAAACGCTCGCACCGAACTCAAGTATTCTCGCATAGGACTACACAGGATTCTCGGGCAACTTCTACAACAGTACCTATACGAACCCATCATTTACAGGACTTCTTGGATTCACGTTCAAAAACAAGCCAAATCCCTTGTTGCGTATGGGTTTAGGCTATAGCACACGAACCTTGGGTACAGGCTCGAGTTCAAGGTATGAAAGTTTCCACTACGACACCCTTACTTCTGGGCAGACAGGACAGCAAATTTTCCTTGATTCCACTCACTTTCAATATGTGTATGGTGCATACCAATCTACCTATTTGTCGCTGGATGCATCCTTAATTTTTCGCACCAAACCTGCAGCGAGATGGTCTATTTACGGGGGAATTGGAATCAATGTTGGAATGGCTTTCAATAGTTTCTTGAATGTCTCCTACCACGACGAACAATACGCCTCGTCCGGAAACTATGACCAATCCAATTGGACACATGAGGAAGAACGTGTCAATCAAAAAACGCACGTGGCAAGCACCGTTTATATCCCAATGGGGCTAGATTTCCGTATAGGAAAGAAAAGTTTATTTATGAACCGTTTGCACCTTTTTGCTGAAGCGCGTCCATCGATGACCATTACTTCTATCCCATCCTTAAAAACGCAACTTACACCCAACATCACAAGTTCACTTGGATTGCGGATCGTTTGGTAAGAATTGTTCGATCTCTGTATGATTTTTTCGCAGACTAACCTGCTTTTCAATGCGTATCACTACCTTTGAAAAAGAAAAAATACATACGCCATGGCTGAGTTCTTTTATGCGGATCCATATCCAGTTTTACGAGACAATACTGAATATACACAGGTAAGTTCCGATTATGTTTCGGTAGAGAAATTGGGGGATCGAGAGATTCTTGTGATTGATCCGAAGGCCCTCGAAGTGCTCTCTGAAGCAGCTATGAACGATGTTTCCTTCTTTCTACGGACCTCACATTTGCAGAAACTCAACAACATTTTGCAAGATCCTGAGGCAACGGACAACGACCGCTTTGTGGCCTACAATCTTTTGCAAAATGCTGTAGTGGCTGCCGAAGGACAACTTCCATCGTGTCAAGATACAGGAACAGCCATCATTATGGCGAAAAAAGGTGAAGACGTCTACACCGGTGTGGACGATGCCGAATACCTATCAAAAGGAATTTTCAATGTCTACCAGGAACGCAACCTTCGCTACTCGCAGATTGTACCGATCAGCATGTTTGACGAGAAAAACTCTGGTTCTAATCTTCCCGCTCAGATTGACATTTATGCGAAAAAAGGGGCGAAATATGAATTCCTTTTTCTTGCAAAAGGTGGCGGTTCAGCGAATAAAACCTTCTTGTACCAAAAGACAAAATCACTTTTGAATGAGCAATCACTTGAAGAGTTTGTTCGCGATAAAATAAAAGACCTTGGCACAGCGGCATGTCCTCCCTACCACTTGGCACTTGTCATCGGCGGAACATCTGCAGAAGCGAATCTTGCCACTGTAAAAAAAGCGTCGGCTGGATATTTTGACGAATTGCCAACTGAAGGAAACATGCATGGTCAAGCATTCCGCGACTTGGAATGGGAAAAACGCGTGCAGTTGATTTGCCAAGAAAGTCTGATAGGAGCTCAGTTTGGTGGGAAATATTTTACCCACGATGTGCGCGTGATTCGCTTGCCCCGACATGCTGCCTCTTGTCCAGTAGGATTGGGTGTTTCTTGCTCAGCGGACAGAAACATCAAAGCGAAAATCACCAAAGAAGGATTGTTCATCGAGAAATTGGAGAAGAATCCGCGTCACTTGTTGCCTGAAACAGCACCGCATCTTGAGCCAGCGATTGAAATTAATCTTGACCGCCCTATGGCTGAAGTGTTGTCCGAACTTTCACAATACCCGATAAAAACCCGTTTGAAATTGAACGGGACCTTGATCGTTGCACGTGACATCGCCCATGCGCAGATTAAAGCCTTGCTCGATGCAGGAAAACCAATGCCACAATACTTTAAGGATCATCCTGTTTATTATGCTGGACCAGCGAAAACACCAGAGGGAATGCCATCTGGAAGTTTCGGCCCAACGACAGCGGGACGTATGGACAGTTATGTGAATTTATTCCAACAGCACGGTGGAAGCATGATTATGTTGGCGAAAGGAAACCGTTCCATAGAGGTGAAGAATGCCTGTCAAAAGCACGGTGGTTTCTACCTTGGATCAATTGGAGGTCCTGCAGCGATTTTAGCCAAGGAGAACATCACAGCCGTAGAAGTTGTTGATTTTGAAGAGTTGGGAATGGAAGCCGTTCGCAAGATTACCGTGAAGAATTTCCCAGCATTCATCATCACTGACGACAAGGGCAACGATTTTTTCGAGAATTTATAGCTTAAGGGGTAATCAATGTAGTCATGACAATTCGGAAGCCGATGTTTCTGTGTGCGTCTACAATTTCTTTGTAAGGATCTGGCGCTAGAATTTTTATCTCTTCGGCTGTATTCATCCATCCACCTCCAGCGGTGCCTGGGTCCTTTCGGCCTATGTTGGAATGGTATACCATTTCGGCGACATTTCCGCTCATGTTAAAGAGTCCAAGGGCATTTGGAAAATAGGACCCAACTGGGGCAGTGATATCATGGTAGATCAAGGTCTCTGTGGAATCCTTCGGATTGCTTTCTACACGATAACCTCGGTTCGAAAGGGTTTCTACCATGTCGTCCAACTTTTTATCTTGTCGAAGAGGACTCATTTCCGTTTTGTAGTTCGCTAAAATCAGTCCTTGGTAATTTCGCAGATAAATGCCATCCCATGGATAAGGCAATTGTTTTCCTTCGGCAGAAGCCGCAAACACCCATTCGACATGCATTGGTATTCGCACGTCGTTGTAACGTTCGGGATGCTTGTCACCCACAAATTTCAACAATTCTTGCGATAGCCACTTGCAATACAATTCTGCTCCAGCGCGTGAGACATTCACCATCGGGAAATTGTCGTAGGCAGGGTGAGAGAAATAGTGTTCCTCCATGGCTGATTTCTTTACATTCCCCTCAGACCATTGCGACTGGTCAGGTTTGGCGATGAGGAATTCATCCTTGCGGCCTTGAATCAGCAAATCGAAGAGAAAAATACGGTATTCCTTGTTTGAGATTTCCTTTTTCCCCATGTAAAAGGACTGCAGAGACACTGAATCATTTTGGTAAAGGAAGGTACCTGAAGGAATGAATGCGTAGTCTTTTTTGTCAAATTTTTGAAGTGAACGTAACATTTCACGCTTGAATCGATTGGTCTCTTTGATTTCCTCGTCGGTCAATTTTGGAAAAATGTACTCATCGAAAAAATCTACGACAAATGCAGTGGATAGTTGGGTTTGTGCATGTTCGTTAACGACCTTCTCTTGCTTCGTCAAGACCTCATCCATCCATGGTATCACTTGTAGTTGAGAGGGTTTATTGTCGTTCGGTTGAAATTGTATTACCGTGTTTGCTGATTTCTGCGGTGAGCGGCTAGACTCATTGAGTGCGGCTGTCTCCTTTGCTTTTGAATGCTTCGGCGTTTGGTGATTCCCATTTGTTGAAGACGGATTGCTCAGGAGAAGCAGTGCCGCGATAAAGGTGATTCCAATGGCCATCATGATCCAGAATTTTAGCGTTAAATGAACTTTTATCCACTGTTTAGTCGGTAATTTTGATGTGTGAAGGGTATGCAGGAACCGAACTTTCGTTTCTTCAAAGGTAACTACAGTTGGTTGATTCGAATAATTTTGGAACAATTGATCCAAGGCGCTTAATTTTTCCATCAGTGAGAAGTATTGGTGTGGGGCTGCGCCACATAGGTGAGAATTTCTTGCAAGCGCTCACGTCCGCGCTTCAATCGTTGTTTGACTGCGTCTTCCGAAACGGACTGAATTTCGGCGATTTCTTTGATTTTGAATCCCGAGATTTCGAAGAGGATGATGCATTCCCTTTGAGCGATCGGAAGTTGGGCCAAAGCCAAGTGTAAAAAGTGGCCATCGGCGAAGTTTTCTTGCGCAGGATCGGCAATAGTCCCATGTTCTTCCGAATGCGCTACTTCACTCTTTTTCCGTTGATGGTTGCTGATGATGCGCACTGAAATTCCAAACAGAAAAGAAAGAAAAGCTTGCTCGGAGCGAAGGCTTTCAAAGCGTTCATAGGCAATGAGTAGTGAATCATTGATCAAGTCCTTGAAGTCCATTTCACCATAGGCTCGAGCCCGACAAAACCGTTCGAATCGATCGTGCACAGGTTCATACAAAAGCAAAAAATGGGTTTGTTTATCCTTACTCATCTAGTTGTAAGTGTACAAACTTTCAGAAAAGTGACAAGAGAAGTTCTAACCAATAATTTATGGGCAAAGAAAAACCCCGGGAAAACCCCGGGGTTGAAGTCATTTCGTCCACTTTTGAAACGTTGGACTTCTATTACAATTCAAATTTAATGCCCTGTGCCAATGGCAAACTGTCTGAGTAATTGATCGTGTTTGTTTGGCGGCGCATGTACACTTTCCACGCATCAGATCCAGACTCACGTCCACCACCTGTTTCTTTTTCACCTCCAAATGCACCTCCAATCTCTGCCCCTGAGGTACCGATATTTACATTGGCAATCCCGCAGTCAGATCCTGATTGAGAAAGGAATGCTTCTGCTTCACGAAGGTTGTTCGTCATGATCGCTGAAGACAATCCTTGTGGAACGCCATTTTGCAATTTGACAGCATTCTCTACTCCACCAGAATATTTCATGATGTATAGAATCGGTGCGAAAGTCTCGTGTTGCACAATCTGAAAATGATTTTCTGCCTCAACAATTGCAGGCTTCACATAGCATCCAGATTCGTAACCTTCTCCTGAAAGAACTCCACCTTCAACAATGATTTTCCCACCTTCAGCAACTGCTTTTTCCAAAGCTTCTGAATACATGCGCACCGCATCTGTATCGATCAATGGTCCAACGTGATTGTTTAAATCCAATGGATTACCGATTTTAATTTGCTGATATGCCTTAGTCAAAGCCTCTTTTACCTTATCGTAAATCTCTTCGTGGATAATCAATCGACGTGTTGACGTACAACGTTGTCCGGCGGTTCCTACTGCGCCAAATACGGCCCCAGGAACAACCATCTTCAAGTCGGCAGTTGGTGCAATGATAATGGCATTGTTCCCTCCTAACTCGAGCAACGAACGACCCAAACGTGCGCCAACAGCAGCACCTACAGATTTACCCATTCGAGTTGAACCTGTAGCAGAAATCAATGGAATACGCGCATCATCCGCCATGTACTTCCCAATTTCTGGTCCGCCGATGACCAATCCTGAAACACCCTCAGGCACTCCATTGGCATCGAATACCTCTTTTGTAATTTGCTGACAAGCAATCGCTGTGATCGGTGTTTTTTCGGAAGGTTTCCATACACATACATCTCCACAAACCCATGCAAGCGCTGTATTCCAATTCCAAACCGCTACTGGGAAATTGAACGCCGAAATAATTCCAACAATTCCTAGTGGATGGTATTGCTCATACATGCGGTGTCCTGGACGCTCAGAATGCATGGTCAATCCATACAATTGACGAGAAAGTCCAACCGCGAAATCACAGATGTCAATCATTTCTTGTACCTCACCCAAGCCTTCTTGTAATGATTTACCCATTTCGTAAGAAACCAATTTACCTAGCGGTTCTTTGTAAAAGCGAATTCGGTCAGCCAACTGACGGACAATATCCCCACGTTTTGGTGCGGGAATCATGCGCCATTCCTTGTATGCTTCTTGAGCTTTCAAGATGATCGCTTCATAATCGGCCTCAGTAGCTGAATTGACAGAAGCAATCAATTTACCATCCACAGGAGAAATGGAATCAATACGAACTCCGCGTGTTTTGAACCATTTTCCACCCGTTGAGGCACCATTATTTACTTCTTCGATGCCCAATTGAGCAAGAATTTCTTGAATTCCTAAATCTGTCATTGTTTCTGCCATGAGTTGCTTTTTTTACCCTGCAAAATTACATCAAATTCTTACTTAATTTATGCAACCTAAGCTACATTATCTGATAATTTACATTCCTGAACAAATTGTACCTTTGGGAAAAGTCATTTCCTATGCATCGATTATTTTTTCTGTTTTTCCCCTTCGTCTTTGCGGCATGTGCGGTGCAAAATTCCATAAATCTTGAGGTACAATCCGCTGAAAAGGTGTATAAAATAGAAGTACTATGGCAAATGCACACTCCCTATTGTGGTGGTGCATATCCTACACCAGAACAAGCCATGGGATGGAATTCACCAATGGGCAATCATGAATTTGTCATTTTAATGGACAGTACGATTGATCATAACAAAGAATATCACCTCAAGGTATACGGCACCGATGGAGATGGGATTGCCAACTTAACCCTTCCAAAAGGCACTTATTACATTTACCGCTCGGAGAAGTTTGAAACCATCGAGTCCTTGGAGAAAAAATACCGTCCAACCACAGATACTCAATTAATTTGGTCGGGAATCGAGTGTTTGAAACAATGGCAGTCAATGCCTGACTTGCAACTTATTGTGACAGGCGACATGGAGGCAACGATCACAGAAAACGCCCAATGTTTTCAAGGGACGACGCCATGTGTAAATTATGTGGGTCCTTATCCTCCGTGAGGGATTACCCCCATTTGACCGTTAATTTCCCGGTCGTTTTTCCATTTTCTAAAGCTTCATGAGCTTTGGACACCTCATCTATAGAATAGACCCCTCCAACCTGAGGGAGTAATTTTCCATCCTTATACAAAGCAACCACTTCTTTCAAACAGTGTGTCAAGACCATTGGACGGTTGTCAGCGATTTTCAACATATTCACGCCGAGCACATTCTTCGAGCGCATCATCAGTCCTATAGGCAACACGAGCCCCATTCTTCGGAGAAAATTCAATTTCGAAAAGATCCCGTATTTCCCTGAGGACATTTCAGAAGCACCGAAAAGCACCACTCGACCTCCAGAGCCAATGAGCTCAAAGTCCTTTTTAAACGTAGACCCAGCTGCCGGATTGAAACTTGCATCCAATCGATCGCCCTTCAGGAGTCGCTTTACTTCTTCGGCATAATCCCCCTTTCGGTAATTGATGATATGGTCTGCTCCTAGGGCACGAACCACCTCTGCTTTGCTATCATCGCCGATCTTGGCAAAGACCTCAGCACCGCGCAACTTCGCCAGCTGCACCAATAAAGTTCCAACTCCACCAGCCGCAGCGTGAATCAACACTTTCTCTCCTGCTTGAATAGGTGTTAGATAAACCGCCATGTAATACGCCGTTACTGCTTGCGTGCACAACACCATGGCTTGTTCAGCTGGAATATCGTTGATTGGAACTACAGCAGAATCTTGCGTGACCACATGTTTCGCATAGCCACCGAAACGACAAAACGCCAAGACTCTTTTTCCCACCAAATCAGACGAAACATCCTTTCCTACTTGCGTAATCTTTCCTACCACCTCATACCCTACAACGCACGGCAAAGGCGGCGCCTCACGGTACAAGCCCAAGCGCGACATCACGTCGGCATAGTTCAAACCAAAAGCCTCACTTTCAATCACCAACTCGTTATCCTTTGGTGCATTTATTCCCCAAGCACGGCGTTCAAATGCTGTTGCGGCAGATCCATTTTGCTTCAGGACAATTGCTTCAGTTGCTATTTTATTCATTTTTTCCTTCGATTAGAATAACGATTTCACCTTTTGGTGGATGTTGTTCATAATATGCTTTCACTTCAACCGCTGTTCCGCGTTTGTACTCTTCGAAGAATTTCGAAATCTCCCGAACAACACATAGTTGACGTTCAGCCCCAAAAAATTCCTCGATCTGTCCAAGACATTTCACTAAACGGTGAGGCGATTCATACAAAACAATCGTGCGCTCTTCTTGTGCTAAAATCGTAAGTCGCGTTTGTCGTCCTTTTTTATGTGGCAAGAATCCTTCAAACACAAACTTATCACAAGGAAACCCACTGGCGACAAGTGCCGGGACAAAGGCCGTTGGTCCCGGTAAACACTCCACCGTAATTCCTTCACGCACACATTCACGGGCCAATAAAAACCCCGGATCTGAGATTCCCGGAGTACCTGCGTCCGATACCAACACAGTCAATTCATTGCCTTTAATCCTCTCCATGACCGAATGAAGTGCCTTGTGTTCATTGTGCGCATGAAACGCAAGAACAAATTTCTGAATTTCGAAATGGTTCAGCAACTTTTTTGTCACACGCGTATCCTCCGCATAAATCACATCACATTCCTTGAACATGCGCAAAGCACGTAGGGTTATGTCTTCGAGATTCCCGATGGGGGTTGGTACGATACATAATTTAGCCATAATGTGTATTTTGTTGGGGTAAAGATACTAAAGGGAGTTCAAGATGTTAAGATTTCAAGATATTAAGACAATAGGACAATAGACTTAGAAGACAAGGTACTTCAAAAAGTGACGAGTTACGAATGACGAGTTACGAGTTGGATTCGGCTCCGATGCGTAATTCGTAATTCCTTCATTTTTAATCTTTCATTCTTCATTTCAACTGAAAACTATTTAAATCGTTTCTAAATTATCCGCAATGACAGTTTTATGACAAAACGAATGCATTGTGTTTGCACTTTTGCACCTAGAAAGAGGGACAGTGAAGGAGCACTTTTACATCATCGCCTATACGCATCGCAATTTATCCGTTCAGGACATTGGTGTTTTGCACATTCCTGAAGAAAATCAGGGTGAGCGTTTGAGCCCTGTGAAGTCTTCCCTAAACATGGATGAATTCATGTTCCTTTCTACCTGCAACCGCGTTGAATATTCCTTTTGCACCTCTCAAAATGTAAGTGAATCTTTTTTGCGGGATTTATTCTCTCGTTTGTATCCAGAGTTGAGTGACGAACAAATCGCTTTGTTTGCTGAAAATGCAGACATACACCGCGGATTGTCGGCGGTTGAACACCTCTTGTCGGTAGCCTCCTCCATCGATTCAATGATTGTCGGCGAACGAGAAATCATCACTCAAGTGCGCAATGCCTTTGATTTGTGTAAGAAAAATGGCTTAACGGGAGATTTCATTCGCATCTTGTTGCGTCACACCATAGAAACAGCAAAGCGGGTCTACACCGAAACAACCATTGCAACAAAACCAGTTTCTGTGGTTTCCTTGGCCTATCATAAACTGCGCGACTTGAATATTTCGTTGGATGCGCGTTTTTTAATTATCGGTGCCGGGGTGACGAATACCAACATGAGTAAGTTTTTGAAGAAACATGGCTTCAAGAAATTCGTGGTCTTTAACCGTACTTTGGCGAAAGCGGAACAACTTGCAAAAGATCTCGACGGACGCGCAATGCCTTTGTCAGCTCTAGAAAATTATACCGAAGGATTTGATGTCATCATTGCCTGCACAGGTTCCGATGCACACATCATAACACCAGAGGTATATTCATCGCTATTAGCGGGTGAAACCAATAGAAAGGTCGTGATTGACATTGCCTTGCCACAAGACTTACACCCTTCCATTCTTGATCAACATCCTGTCACACACATTTCTGTTGAGATTTTACAAAAGATATCCAACGAAAATTTGAAAGTTCGCTCGAAGGAAATCATTCATGTTGAAGAAATCATTCACGAGGCCCTGATTGAATTTCGCCGCATCGAAAAAAATCGTGCTGTAGAAGTGGCGATGCGTGAAGTGCCCGAAAAGGTGAAAGAAATTAAATCCAATGCTTTGAATCAAGTATTTAAGCACGACATTGAATCGATGGATCCACAGTCCAAAGAAACCCTAGAAAAGGTAATGGACTACATGGAGAAAAAATACATAAGCATGCCGATGATCATGGCAAAAGAAATCCTATTAAAAAATAACTAATGCAACACATCCGAATTGGTTCTCGCGGCAGTGATCTTGCCCTTTGGCAAGCGAATCACGTGCGTAAACAGCTAGAGAACCTGGGATGTTCTGTAGATATCACCGTCATTAAAACACAGGGCGATGCCATCCAGCACTTGAGTTTTGACAAACTTGAAGGCAAAGGGTTTTTCACCAAAGAAATAGAGCAAGCTTTGTTGACCAACCAAGTGGATTTGGCGGTGCACTCGCACAAAGATTTAGAAACGACACCCCCTGATGAGCTCATCATTGCCTGCGTTTCCGAACGTGAAGATCCATCAGACCTGCTGCTCATTGCAAAATCAGCTGTTGATCCAACGCAACATTGGGGACTGAAAGATGGAGCCATTGTTGGCACCTCATCAGCCCGTCGAAAATCGCAAGTGGTGCGTTACCGAGATGATGTGGTGATCCGCGATTTGAGAGGCAATGTACCTACACGCATTCAAAAGTTACGTGACGGCGGATACGATGCCATCCTGTTGGCTAAAGCCGGAGTTGACCGCTTGCAGATTGATCTAAGTGAATTCCATGTCCATGTACTTGACCCTGAAGAATTTGTCCCAGCGCCGGCACAAGGTGTTTTGGCCTTACAGATCCGGAAAAGCGATCAAGCATTGTTCGAGATTCTACAGGAGATGAATCACCCTGAGGTGCAAAAACGCATCGCAGTAGAGCGCAAAGTCTTGAACCTAATGGACGGAGGATGTCAATTGCCACTTGGCGTGTATTGCACACCCGACCATTCCGTTTATGTTTCACATGCCACCAACTGGGAAGACGGCGCCGATTGGTACGAATACCGCGCAGAAGAACTTGACGGTTTGGCAGAAATGATTGCCGAAGACTTGAAGTCGACCAGCAATGAAGCCCTTGATCACTAATCTTTTCATTTCGAAAAACGCAGAAGAACTGCCTTTGCTTCGCCAGTATTGTGCGGAGCAGAATATCGCTTTTCATGCACAATCACTCTTGCAATTTGAAGGAGTTCCTTTCGAAGTGCAGCATCCTTTTGATGTTGTGTTCTTTTCGAGTATTCGCGCAGCAGAATTCTTTATAACGCAGTCCACGGTCGGCCATGCCGACATTGCCTGTGTGGGTCAAAAAACGTCGCAAAAACTTGAGGATTTAGGTCATACACCGACATTTGTTGGACATCAATCCGGCAATCCATCGCAAGTCGCTTTGGACTTTTGCGCTTATGTTGGCGAACGCCGTGTGTTGATTCCTTGTTCCAACATCAGTGCACGCACCATCGCGAAAGCACTTCCTGCCGGTCAAGTTGAAGAAGTTGTGGTGTACCGCACCATTGCCAAATCAATCGATGTTTCTGCTTTCGATGTTTACGTCTTTACAAGTCCGTCATCTGTTGATGCCTTTCTTCTGCTAAATGAAAAACCAATAGGAGAAGTCATTGCCTGGGGAGATACTACAGCAGCGCGGATGCATGAATTGGGAATTGAGATTTTGAAGGTTTTGAAGACGGCATCGGAAGAAGAGTTGGTGGAGGTGATTTCTTCGCTTTTGGTTTAGCCCGAAATCCTCCCCACCGATTAAATAGAGTGAGAGCGGAGAGCGAGAGCGAGAGCGGTTTTAACTTTACTTTGAATTACATCCCAGCTAAACCGTTCCTCCCCCCTTCCCCCCTCACCGAGGGGGAAACAAATCGTACCTCAACCTAAAATCCTTATTAAGTGTATTATTCTCCAAGAGAAGTGGGTGTCTATTTCCCCCTC